>NZ_CAWUGZ010000136.1:0-19398 GCF_963921845.1 Commensalibacter sp. Nvir
GAAATATACATTTATCTATAAATTTAAATATTTTTTTAATATCTCTGCTAAAGTAATTTTTTTATAGTTTTATATGTTAATGACACATACTACGTTAGCAATAAATTAGTGCACTTTAAAAAAACAATTTTGCTGCATATCTTTTAATTTTGAACAATTTGAAACTAATTTATAATAAATAATGTTAAACGATCTTTTTATAGTAATAAAATTTAACAATCTGCTTACGGGATATAGGATTGCTTAGTAATTAAGAAAAAATTACATAATAAATTACTATTCCAACAAAATTTTATAATTCACCTTAAGATTAAAAAGAAAAACCATATTGTTTAATTTAAAAAATTTCCGATTAACGTTACTTAACTTGATTTATAGCCAATCTTGAACAGAACTATAGAAAAATATCGCTTAAATAAGAATTGAATTTTAACAATTAACTTAATAATTTCTAAGTTTTTTAAACGGGTATTAAATAGTTTAAGGAACAATAAAATTATTCGTTACTATGCAAAGAACCGTTTATTTTTATCGGACTTTTAAAAATTAGCAAATGTACACGATATGGATCTAGCCTTCAACTTGCTACAAAATTCATTTGCTTGGTTTTTACTAGAAAATCCTTTTATCCTTAAACGATAGACTATTTTCCCACCAACATCCGCACGTTGTATTTCAAGATTATGTTGATTGAGAATATCAGGAGCTTTTTTTAAATACATTTTCCACTGTTTACGTGCTCCCTCTTCTGAAGCTAGAGCGGATAATTGCACTTTAAAAGAACCTGAGGGAAACGTTCCTTTTTCGTTCATTTTTGGCGATTTAAAAACGCTGGTTTTAAATTTTTCTGATTTTATAAGCTTAGAATTTACTTTATCTGTCTGTGTATCTGACGAAATCAATGATTTTTGAGGCGCAAGAGTTTGATGAGTTGTTTTAGAAGAAGATAACGGCTCGGAATTTTCACTGGATAAGGTTGTATTATCGGTATTTTGAGATGAGATAATTTGAGAAGCCTTATTATCCGATTTACCTGCCGGTTGAGGTTTTGATCCATATTGTTCAGCCAATCCCAAAGGATTGGCTTGTTCTGGCCCTGGAGCTAGAGTTGTTAAACTCGAATTAGGATCAGAGCTAACTGTTTCTCCTATACCTATACCAATAGTTTCAGTATTATTGGTATTTATTGGTTTTTCTTTTGCTGCTTTTGAGGGAGGTGAAAAAACAGGAATACCTTTTTCAGTTGAATTATACATCAGCCAACTTCCTATAAAAAGAACCAGTAATCCCCCTATGCCGCTTGCTGCATAAATTAAGTGACGAGTATTCCAACCGCCATCACCGAAAACATCAAAACAACGTGGAAAAGAAGATCTTTTTATCTCATCTTCATATCTATATTCTTCATCGTCTTCACCATCATAACGAGACGCCATACGTTCTCTCTCAGGGTAAATAGGCTGATGATAATTAGGTTGCGGGGGTTCGTCCTGTTTTTGAGAAAAATCGTCTTCGAAAAAAGATTTTCTTTTTGGAGGTTCAGGCGAATGTGGATCAACCATTTATCTCATTTCCTCTACCGCTTTTATACCTAATATTTTCATTGCTGAACGAATGATAATAGATGTTACTTCTACCAAAGCAAGTCTGGCTAACGTACTAACTTTATCATCTTCTTGAATAAACCTTAAGGTCATATTATCGCGACCCGCATTCCACAACGTATGAAAATCCGAAGCAAGCTCAATGAGATAATACGCAATACGATGAGGCTCTCTTGCTAATGCTGCACTTTCAACCGTACGAGGCCATTGCGCTAAACGACGTAAGAGGGCAAGTTCCTCGTCACTGGTCAAGCAGGATAAATTAGCATGAATCAATTGTGTTTGAGATAATAATTTTTCACCAAATTGTTCCACAGCGGCTCGTAAGACAGAACGACACCGCGCATGAGCATATTGCACATAAAAAATATGGTTATCTCTCGTTTGGGCCACCACTTGTTCTAAATCAAAATTCATTTGAGCATCTGCTTTACGTGTTAACATCGTAAAACGAACGGCATCTTTACCCACCTCATCAATAAGATCCCTAAGGGTAACAAAATTACCTGCACGTTTAGACATTTTGACCACTTTTCCTTGTCGTACTACCCTTACAATTTGACAAAGAATAACTTCAAACGTTGTACAATGATCGTGATCCAGTGCAGCAATCGCCGCTTTCATTCTTGGGATGTAACCACCATGATCGGCACCCCAGATATCAATAAGGACTTTTGCTCCTCGCCTCATTTTATCGTAATGATACCCTAAATCATTGGCAAAATACGTTGCATTTCCATCGGATTTACGTAATGGTCTATCAACGTCATCACCAAAATCCGTTGACTTAAAAAGTGTCTGAGGCCTTTCTTCCCAATCCTCAACAATTTTACCTTTGGGAGGTTGTAATACACCGGTGTATACTAAGCCGTTCTCGTCTAATATTTTGAGTGCCTCTTCGGCAACCCCTGAATCGACTATACTTTGTTCAGAGACAAAATGATCGTGATGTACTCCTAAAGCATCTAGATCGCTTTTAATCAATTCAATCATATAGCTTAATACTAACGCTTTGACTTTATCAAACCAGGCTAACTTGGGTTTAAAATTGTTTGGCTCCAGCAACTGATCGTCATATTTTTTGACCAACGCTTCCCCCACGGGAATCAAATAATCTCCCTGATATTGCAGACCAGAAGGAATAAATTCTATGAATCTTTTATTAAATTCTTCAGCAGAACATTTTTGACCCAATGCATTTAGATACCGCCAATAGGATGCCCACGTTAGGGAGACTACTTGTGCTCCAGCATCGTTGATATAATATTCTTTGGTAACCTGATACCCTGCTTTTTCCATTAGATTGGCCAAAACATCTCCTACAACAGCACCTCGACAATGACCCACATGCATTGGTCCTGTCGGATTAGCTGAAACGTACTCAACGTTAACAGGTTTATTCTTTCCTATTAAACTGTCTCCATAGTTTTCTTTTGACTCTAAAATGATAGAAATCAACTGCTGAAATACCAAAGGGGATAACGTTAAATTAACAAATCCTGGGCCTGCTGCTTCAGCTTTTTCTATAAGCTTAATGTGATTAAGGCGCTGCGATAATTCTTGAGCCAACGCTTGCGGGGAACGTTTAAGTATTTTTGCTACAATTAGTGCTGCATTTGTTGCCATATCCCCATGCGCTACCTCTTTAGTTGGAAACAATTCAACGCGCTCGGCAATTTCCTTAGGCAGGTCGGGTATGACCTCGTGCAAAGCCTGCAAAACATAAAGACGAAAAATTTCATATAAATTATGGGGGGTCATAAAAACTATCTCACAAAAAGCAAACAGATTGTTTTCTTATTAAACGAAGCTAACAAAAAAAACTATCATCTATTCACCAAATTTCCAGTTCAATTTAATACAGTCATGTTTGTTAGCTTTTGATATTCTTCAATAGCAAAACGATCGGTCATTCCTGCAATATAATCGGAAACAACACGTAAAACGCCAGGATGACCTTTAATAATTTCTGCCTGAGTTACGCGCTGATGCCATTCTTTTGGAAGCAAACCTACATCATTTGAAAGAATTGCAAACAATTCTGCAACTAATAATTTTGCTTTACGGCTCATTCGATTTACTTGCCAATGATGGTACAAATTTTTATGTAAAAATTGTTTGATTTGCTGATTTGCTTCTTCCACTTGAGAACTAAAGCTGACGACAGCTCTATTAGCATAGCGAATATCATCAACTGTCTTAGGGTTTAGTTGCCCAATATTTTCAGCCGTTTGCTGTTTCAAATCTCGAACAAGACGATCTATTACCCTTCGAATCATCTCATGACGCAAGCGTTTATTTTTAAAATCATCCTTATTTGCCTGGTTAACAACACTTGTTGCTTCTTCTAACGCTGTTTGAACAAGAGGGAGATGTTGCAAATCTTGAAAACAAATCAACTCTGCCCTCAATCCATCATCCAAATCATGACTGTGATAAGCAATATCATCCGATATAGAAGCAATTTGTGCTTCAGCGGATGCATAACTGTTAAGCTCTAAAGGGTAAATTTGATCGTAAGCTTTAATATAAGGTTCGGGATGGAGAATAGGTCCATTATGTTTGGCTAACCCTTCCAAACTTTCCCAAGTTAAATTCAAACCGTCAAAATTAACGTATTTCTGTTCTAACTTTGTTACTTGACGCAAGGATTGATCATTATGACTAAACCCATTAAAATTGCTCATAGCCTCTTGCAAAGCGTCTTCTCCAGCGTGGCCAAAAGGTGGATGCCCCAGATCATGAGCCAATGCCAAACATTCCGCCAAATCTTCGTTTAAATGGAGTGAACGCGCAAGCGAACGTGCTATTTGTGCTACTTCAAGAGAATGTGTCAATCGCGTACGAAAAAAATCACCTTCATGATTAACAAATACCTGTGTTTTATATTGCAACTTTCGAAAGGCTGTAGAATGTATGACTCTATCTCTATCACGTTGCCAAGGGGTTCTCCCTATGCCATCAGATTCTTTATACAAACGCCCACGTGAGGTTTCCTCACAAACAGCATATTCTGCTAATTTCATTATCTTTTCCTAATGTGTTTTATTTCATATTTTACCTATATTTAGCGAAACATTTAAACGAGGCGAATGAGCATCTGATGATTGATTTTCTTTGCTGATTCATTTTCAAGAGCGATGGTTTCAAATACATTGCTTAGTTATTAGCAATTAATGTAAATTACAGTAAAACATAAACTTAAAAAATGAAATTGATACCAAATCATGAAACTGGCTAGCTGGAATATTAATTCTATACGAAAAAGATATCCTCTTGTAGTTAAGTGGATTGAAAAAGAAAAACCCGATTGGCTTTTTTTACAAGAAATCAAATGTCAAAATGAACAATTTCCTAAAGAATCTTTCGAATCTCTAGGGTACCACTGCATTGTTCATGGACAGAAAGCTTACAATGGCGTTGCCATTTTAAGTAAACATGCCTACGCACTTAATTCTACAAAGCTACCTACCTTAACAGAAGAAGCAGAAGAAGCCCGATACCTAGAAATCGAAAGCAAAAACTTAACTTTATGCAATTTATATTTACCGAATGGGAACTCTGGGGGAGAAGCAGGCTTGCTAAAAAAAGTTAAATTTTGCCAAGCCTTATACAATAGGGCTAAAGATCTTCTCAATGAAAAACAAAATTGCATCTTTGCTGGAGATTTCAATATTTGCCCTAACACGATGGACTACGCAACAAACGCATTATCGCTTTCGGATGCTCTGGTACGCCCAGAAATTAGAGACAATTTTTATAAACTTCTATGGTTAGGACTTACCGACGCTTTACGCACGTTTTACCCAACACAAACTATATATACATTTTGGGATTATCAACACAATGCTTGGGCACGAAATTCCGGATTACGAATCGACCATATCCTTATTTCCCCACGGCTTGCTGAACGTTTACAAGACGTAATTGTAGATAAAAATGAAAGGGAGAAAAATCAACCTTCCGATCATGTGCCCGTTGTTGTCAACTTTTAAACTTTAAAAATAATCTACTACGAAGCCATCCAATGGGGTGAAATCTCTTTATAAGGTGTCGGAAAATCTTCTATAACCTTCCAAAAATCATTATGATCTAAAATTATGCATGATTGAGCTTTGGCTTCACCTTTATAAAAACGATAAAAATTTCTATTCAATGCTCGATTTAAAATTCCAGGACCTGTTTTATAAGCAATAAACATATCTTTATGCACATAGGAATTGTGGTACAAAGAACGTAATCCCTCATTTAAAATAGGACTATTTGCTATGGAACCAAAAAAATCATTATGAGCAACGAATTCATCGGTCACGAAAAAAACATGATCGTATCCAACAGGTATTATTTCAAAAAACCGTTTTATAGATCGAATTTTTATATCTGCATCCAACCACCATCCCCCATAGTGATTAATAACGTGTAACCTGAAAAAGTCAGCTCCTTCTGCCGGATGCCTTACATTTAAAAACAGCTGACGGGCTTCTACACCATAATAGTGATATAACCAATTTGCAGCTTCATTTTTGTTAAAAATTTTCAAATTGAAATGGGTCATAGATTGGTGATAAGAAAAATTAGCTTGAATCTCTTCTGGGGGATTTTCATCCCAATACATAAATACATTATTAGGTATAGCATTAAATCCACTGACATTACTGTTCCTAGACTCACCATCCCCAACAAATTTATTATTAAGAAGTTCAACCATTAACGATAAATAGACTCTGTCTGCTTCTTCACCAGTCGGAAATTCTTCATAACAATTTTCCATAATTTTTAGCGCAGCTCTAACACCTTTATTTTCTTTATACGCTTTCCATCCAGTAATATAATTATAAAAAGGTACACTCAAATTTTTGAGTTGTTCGAGTTCTTCATCTTTAATTTCTAACCCCCCTTTTAATAAAGCGACTATTCTTATCATCCATAAAATATGAGCTAAAGGATATTCAGAGGGACTTTTTGAATGCATCTCAAAAGCCAATTTATATAAATACGCAGCTTCAGCATAAAATCGATTTGTACTCAATACATTGCCAATGTCGTATGCAGCAACCACATCATCCAAACCACGTTGCTCATACATTTGTAATGCTTGAGGGCAAACAGCCAATACAAAATTTAAATCTAACTTCGTATTAAGTGTGGGCTCTTCCATATTCGCACCTTTACTATTCATAATTTTAAATAAATTGACCAACTAAAATCTAAAAAAGTTAGACCATACTCCATGAACCATTTTGCTTATATTGTACCGGATATTGTTCAGAGACACGTTCAAAAAAAGCGTGATCTAAAAGCTTCATGGAAGGAAAATCTCCTTGTTTTCCTTGCAGATATCGATGAATGGACCGATTTATAGCCCTCATAAATACTCCGGGTCCAGTCTTATAGGATATAAACAACCCTTCATATTTATAGCAATTACTGTAAAGTGATAATAAACAGTCCTTTAATATGGCACTATTGGCAACCGAACCAAAAAAATCATTGTGTACAAAAAATCCATCAGTCATCATAAAAACGTGGTCGTAATGCCATGGTATTGTCTTATAAAAAAGCTCTTCCGAAACAATTTTTAGATCTGCATCAACCCAAAATCCCCCATAGAGATCTATTACATGCACTCTTAAAATATCTGCTTCCTCAGCAGGATGCCTTGCCTTAAGAAACAAAGTTTTAGCTTCTCGTCCATAAACATCATGCAACCATTCAACCGCTTTTTCTTTATCAAAAAATTCAACGTTAAATTTAGAAAATTGTTTATGATATTGAATATTTTCCTCTACATCTTTTGGAATATTTTTGTCCCAATAAAAATACATATTTTTAGGAATAGTTCTTTGACTTTGTCTTTCGGGCAGGTCAGCAGATAACATTGCTTGATAAATTAAACGCAAATAAATGGCGTCGATTTCCTCCCCTGTATGAAATAATTCATAAGTACAGTTGATTTGCGCCAACGTATCAACAGCATTCAAACGCTTATCATAATAAAATTTCACTGCTGAAATATAATTAAATAATTCTTCCGATAACTCGTATAATCTTGCAAAATCTTTACGACTGGTTTTATGAGATGCTTTAATTAGGCACAAAAGTTTCACTTGTAATAAGATTGCTTCGCTAGGGTGTCCATCAGGATCCAATCTTCTATAATTAATAGCCTCTTGATAAAATACAGCCGCTTCAACAAAAAAACCATGCATATGCAGATGGTTTGCTATATTAAAAGCTGTCATAACGTCATAACAACCCTGTTGATTAAAAAGTCCCAAAGAAACCGGGCATTTTTCAACTAACGTTTTTAAATTATTGTTATTGGACATTTAAAACCTAAATAAAATTTGAGACTACTTTTAAAAAATACTTAACATGCTTGAGAAGCAATAATTAACATATAAAAAACAAAATTAAGAATAAAACCTTTAAACATTATTAACTAGCAAACAAAAAATTTTATATTTTAATTTTTTATTAAACAACTTATTCTAAATCAGATACTGAAACAGTTAAAGCACCAAACAAAACTAGTAACATAATAAAATTATAGATAACTTATTAAAAGCAAATTTTATAAAGCTTAATTTTTTAAAAAGGCAATGGAATATAATGCGTATCTTTCCAATGGTAAGCGGTTTAATAACAATTATTACTTTGAATTGTATAATCAAACCTAGTTATTCCTTCCCTCCCTTGGCCAAATCCGAACTTAAATTGCCTTCAAGCGCACTAAGCTCGAACTTATCTTCTTTTTACACACCACAACAAGAATCACATTTTTATAATTGGACCATTGTAACTAAAAATTCTTCTTCCAGTTTGAAATGGACGGACTTCGAACATAACTTAAATCTTTTTTTTACCCCTAACCAAGATGGGACCGTAGAAATTAAGGCTAAGGTTAATAAAAATATTAACAAAGAATATGAACAACCTTTTATAAGACTAAATGTAAAAGGACTTTCAATTGTTTTAAATAAAAACGCATCTCACTCCCAGTGGGTCCACTACTCAACGTTAATTCATTCTGAAAACGAAGAAAAATTACTTAATGAATTAAAGAACAATGCCTCAATGCATCTGGTTTTTTCAACGTTGACCTCGATAAACATAAAAGCAACTGAATTATTTAACTCATCCCCCGATTTCACTCAGTTTTTTGATCGGTGGCAGACATTTGTTTCAACTGCCAGTAATGCCTCCGTTCCCCATCAAACTCTTCCTCTTGATGGAATGCCTCCACAAATTTTTCCGTTATATGCAGAAGCAGACCTGTATGTGCATAAATGCCTCCAAATTCAGGACAATAAACTACAAGTAGATCTCCGCAATACTATTTGTGAAAAAAGAAACGTATTACTTAAACAATTGCAAAGCAAAGGGTGGTGTTGGGGGAGTGGTGATTCCGATCAACACGATAAAGACAAGAATTGGAAAAAGTGTATTTTTACCCCTAAAGGGGGTATCGAAAAATTGAATGATAAAAAAATTGAAGATTTTAATAAAGCCAAATTAGTATCAGATACTTAATATCTTCTAATTGATTTTGAGGCTTTTTTTCGTCATTATTAAAATAATATATTACGCTCATCACAAGGTAAATTATGAAACATCGCCTCCACTTTTCATCGCAAGTTAATTTTGTTCTTACCTTGATTATGTCTATTTTGCTGGTTACCCCTTTAAAACAAATCTATGCACAAAACAATAGTTTATCGCCTATAATTTTAAAGCAAAGTAAACAGTTCGGCGAATGGAAAGATCTTGCGCAGCAACAAACTCCAACTCTTATGTGGTGGAACGAACGGATGCCCATGGTACCTGTTTTATACATTTTGTTTTATCCACAAAAAATAATATTGAACGCTATTTCCCCTCTTTGGCCAGATACAGGCATCCTTTTTTATATTAAGGATAAAACTGAAAAATTAGGTATCAATTTAATTCTGGACTACAAAGACAATCAAAATAGCTATTATACGGCTGTTATCTATGGCAATGACAGACAAAATTTTGTTAACAATTTAGTCACTTCTCATAAAGCAAGATTAATTACCCCTTCGTCTTATTCTCAATCTCTATCACTTAAGCACGTTGACCAAGCTATGCAGTATATGATTGTTAACAACCCACAATTGAACTTAACTTTTCCTAAACCTAAACAATGATCGAAATTAAACTTAGTTTAATATTAAACTAAATTTTATAACTCAACTTATAAGGATATAAAAATGACCTCTTCCAATCCGCCAGAAACAACTGACAAACAAATTCCAGCTCAAGAAGTCATTGTAGCCGATATTGGTGGGACGAATGCACGTTTTGCTATTGCGAAAGTGGCGAATGGTAAAGTATTATCTATTGAAAATGAAACAATTTTAAAAACTTCTGAATATGCAACTTTGCAACTAGCTTGGGACGCTTTCGAAGAAAAAATAGGACGCCCGGCGCCAAAAGCTGCTTCAATTGCAATTGCTTGTCCAATTCGCGGTGACGTCCTTAAATTTTCAAATAGCCCCTGGATCATACGACCAGCAATCTTGGCCGAACAGCTAAAACTCGACAAAGTAGTTTTAATTAATGATTTTGAAGCTATCGCTCATGCCATTGCACATTGTGGCGATAAACATCTAAAGCATATTTGTGGACCCAATCGCAAAGAACCTCCTATCGGTATTACTTCTATTATAGGACCTGGCACAGGTCTTGGAGTTGCTTCTTTAATGTTTAGTGGCGAATCAAATTACCAAGTCATCGCTAGCGAGGGGGGACACATTACTTACGCCCCTTGTGATCATATTGACATCAGCATTTTAAGATATCTTAGACAACATTACCGACGGGTATCTGCTGAACGTATTATTTCAGGGCCAGGACTTAACAACATTTATGACGCATTAGCAGCCAGCGCAGGTTTATCTGTTAGCCATAATAGTGACAGTAATTTATGGGAATCTGCTCTTAAAGGTACGGATCATCTAGCAACAGCAGCTTTAGAAAGATTTTGTTTAAATCTTGGAACCTTTTGTGCTGATATTGCTCTGGTTCAACTTGCAAGTCGTGTAGTGCTTAGTGGTGGTATCGGATTGTTACTTGCAGATTATCTTCCTCAATCGGGTTTTGGAGAGCGTTTCGTAGACAAAGGCCGTTTTGAAAGAATGTTAGCCAGTTTACCCGTGGAAGTATTAACTTATCCTCAACCTGGATTATTAGGTTCCGCAGCAGCGTATGCCGTGAAACATGCCTCTTAGTTTTAAACCTTTACCATTTATTGAATTGCAATATATTGCTCATGCAGAACAAAGAAAAAGTTGATACGACTCACTCCTCTCTCTGCAAACGTCACCAAAAAGAGGCCGAAGCACTTAGAGAAAATCTCAAAAAACGCAAAAAGCAGCAAAGAGCCAAAAAAAATCAAAATCTTAATTCATGATTTTAATTTTTTAAAATAAAGTTCTTTTAGTCGCCTCATTACTTGATCACTATGCTAACATAAAGGGAATTATATATGTCAATCATGCCAGATCGTTGGATAAAACGCATGGCAATTGAAAAAAGGATGATTGAACCTTTTGCCGACAAGCAACATCGAAAAAACATTATTTCTTATGGAGTATCCTCTTATGGTTACGACGCAAGAATAGCAGACGAATTTAAAATTTTTACCGATATTGACAACGCAATTGTCGATCCTAAGAATTTTAGTTCTAACAGCTTTGTTTCGCGTAAAACAGATGTTTGCATCATCCCGCCTAATAGTTTTGCGCTTGCCCATACTATTGAATATTTTCGTATCCCTAGAGATATTTTGGTGGTGTGCTTAGGAAAATCTACCTATGCAAGATGTGGAATTATTGTTAATGTTACGCCTCTTGAGCCCGAATGGGAAGGTCAAGTTACCATCGAAATCAGCAACACAACGCCGTTACCTGCCAAAATTTATGCAAACGAAGGTATTTGCCAATTCCTCTTCTTTCAAGGAAATGAACCGTGCGAAATTAGTTATGCCGATAAACAAGGTAAATATATGAAACAAATGGGTGTTTCAGCGCCACGTTTATGAACTGAAAAGAAATTATGGACCGTTTTTTTATTCGAGGGGGGAAACCTCTCGCTGGTGGTATCCTTATTGGAGGGGCAAAAAATGCAGCTCTCCCTATAATGGCATGTGCATTGCTTACTTCCGAAACCCTCTCTTTGAGAAATGTACCTAGGATCGTTGATATCCATACGATGCATGATTTAATTCAACAACATGGATTACAAATTTCAATTGATAAAGATGATCCCCACCATTTTACATTCGAAGGCGAAATTACCAATTCAGAAGCTCCTTATCACATTGTCTCTAAAATGCGTGCTTCTATTTTGGTGCTTGGACCTTTACTGGCTCGGTGCGGCAAGGCAAGAGTATCGTTACCGGGAGGATGTGCTATCGGGACAAGACCTGTTAATTTACACCTTGAAGCCTTAACAGCACTTGGAGCAGAAATTGAAATTGATTCAGGATATATCAATGCCAAAGCCCCCAAAGGACTTGTAGGCACACGGTTTGTTTTTCCCTTTGTTTCAGTCGGTGCAACAGAAAACACCATTATGGCCGCCTGCTTAGCCAAAGGTAAAACAGAATTAGTAAACGCGGCACGAGAACCTGAAATCTGTGATCTTGTTGATTGTCTTCGTTCAATGGGAGCAAACATACAGGGTAAAGGTACGGGAGATTTAATTATAGAAGGTGTTGATGCGTTGCATGGTGCTGAACATTCTATTTTGTTTGATCGAATAGAATGTGGAACCTATGCGTGTGCTGCTGGCATTACAGGCGGCGAATTACGCCTTATTGGGGCACAATCCCAATATTTGGGCGCGGTCATTCACGCTTTGGAAGAATGTGGCGTTGAAGTGTTTCAAGAAGAAAATGCATTGAGAGTTAGACGAACGGGCAGCCTACGAGGAATTGATATCATGACCGAACCCTATCCTGGCTTTCCTACGGATATGCAAGCCCAATTTATGGCTTTGCTGTCTGTTTCAGAAGGCGCCAGCATGATAAGCGAAACTATTTTTGAAAACCGCTTTATGCATGTCCCAGAACTTAACCGAATGGGTGCGCGAATAAACGTCCATGGTTCTTCCGCCATAATAAGAGGCGTTCACTCTTTATCAGGTGCCCCTGTCATGGCAACCGATTTACGAGCTTCCTTTTCTTTAATCTTAGCAGGTCTAGCTGCTGCGGGGGAAACACGTTTGAATAGGGTTTATCACCTTGACCGAGGCTACGAAGCCGTAGAAAAAAAATTAACTGCTTGTGGAGCCCAAATTGAACGTATTAAAAGTTAATTCTAATGCGTAAAAATTCCAAAATATATAATTTCTTTAGGTTGTTAGATAATAAACATATAGTTAAACATGATGGTTTAACTAAAATAAAAATAATCTTCACTTCGTTAATAGTGATTTATAATTAATATGAAGCCCCCCTTAATCCTTGCTCTTCCAAAGGGAAGAATTCTCGAAGCATGTCTACCTTTATTAGAAGCAGTAAACATTGTACCTGAACCTTCTTTCTTTGATAAGCGCACGCGTTTACTTCGATTCAAAACCAATGACCCTTTACTCGACATCATACGCGTTCGTTCGTTTGATGTTGCCACGTTTGTGGCATTTGGCACAGCTTCTATGGGAATATGTGGTTCGGATGTATTGATGGAATTCGACTATCCTGATATTTACGCACCCCTTGATTTAAAACTAGGAAAATGCCGTCTTTGCGTAGCAAGCCTTGCAAATGATAATAAAGCACCAGAAGATTCTTCTCGATGGTCACAAATAAGAGTGGCTACGAAGTATCCCAATATTACAAAACAATTTTTTGCGCGAAAAGGTGTGCAAGCAGATATTGTCCACCTTCATGGCGCTATGGAGTTAGCCCCAGTGATGAAATTGTCTAATCTTATTGTTGATCTTGTTGATACAGGGTCTACGTTGCGGGCTAATGGCTTGCAGGAAATTGAAACTATTGTTGATATATCGAGCCGATTGATTATCAATAGAACGGCGTTAAAAACACAATCCTCGCGTATTAATACCATCATTGACCGCTTTAAGAAACTTAATCTTTTATCCACTTTTTCTGCTAGGGATTAGTTCAATGCATTATTTAAATTCTTTATATCCCAATTTTAATGATGATTTTGAAAAGCTTCTAAAAAGTAGAACCCTTGATACACATTCCGTAAAAAAACCTGTCAGCGATATATTACAAAAGGTTCAAACCCAAGGAGATAAAGCTTTATGTGAGTTTACAGAGCAATTTGATCGCCTATCACTCACACCCAAACAACTCAGAATTAACCAATATGAAATTGAGCAAGCCTATAAAGACACATCTCTCGAACTTATTGCGGCTTTGGATTTAGCGATTGAACGTATCAAAAACTTTCATCAGAAACAGCTTCCTTCGGATTTAACATACCAAGATGAAAGCGGATTTCATCTTGGTTATCGTTGGACGCCGATAGACTCTGCGGGTCTATATGTTCCTGGCGGTACTGCAGCCTACCCTTCTTCAGTTCTAATGAATTCTATTCCTGCTAAAGTGGCAGGGGTTAAGCGTTTAGCAATGTGTGTACCCTCACCTGATAAAACGCTAAACCCTCTAGTTCTTGTTGCTGCTGACAAAATAGGAATAAATGAGATTTATAGGGTAGGTGGCGCCCAAGCTATCGCTGCCCTCGCCTTTGGAACCGAGACAATAAAAGCTGTAGATTATATTGTTGGGCCTGGCAATGCTTTTGTTGCTGAGGCTAAACGACAAGTTTATGGGGTGGTCGGGATTGATAGTGTGGCCGGTCCTTCCGAAATCGTAATCGTTACAGATAATAAAAATAACCCAGATCACGTTGCGTTAGATTTGCTTGCACAAGCGGAACATGATAGAATGGCCCAATCTATTCTTTTGACCGATGATCAAGAGTTTGCAGACCGTGTTGACCATTCAATTCAAAGGCAGTTACAAACCTTAACCAGACATAATATAGCGCAAGCCAGTTGGAAGGAATATGGTACTATTATTATTGTTCATTCTTGGGACAAAGCAATTGACCTTATCAACCGTATTGCCCCCGAGCATTTAGAACTCATGCTTGATAATCCTGAACCTATTTTTAACAAAGTTCGACATGCTGGTGCAATTTTTATAGGCAAGTGGTGTCCCGAAGCTATAGGAGATTATATAGGTGGGCCTAATCATGTTTTACCCACCGGGGGTACCGCACGCTTTTCTTCTGGATTATCCGTATTTAATTTCATGAAACGATCGACTTACTTGAAATCTGACCAAAAAGGCATTCGTGAAGTTGGTCCTGCTGCGGTGTCCATTGCACTTACCGAAGGATTAACAGCGCATGCCTTAAGTATTTCCCAGCGTTTAGAAAGTTTGAATAATAAAGACTAGACTTTTTGTGTAAATACCCGGTATGGTGAAGCAATTTTTTTAATCAACACAAGGACAAATTATCTCAAATGTCTAAAGAAGATATGATCGAGTTTAATGGTACGGTTACCGAATTATTACCTAACGCCATGTTTCGTGTAAAGTTAGACAATGAGCACGTTATTCTTGCCCATACCAGTGGTAAAATGCGAAAAAATCGTATTCGTGTTTTAGCGGGGGATAGAGTAAGTGTGGAAATGACCCCTTATGATTTAACTAAAGGTCGTATAACTTTCCGATTCAAATAACTCATACAGGTAAAATAACTTGTTTCGTTTACCTACCCTTACGACTTTGCCCCTTACGCTTGCCTCTGCGTCACCAAGAAGAGTAATTCTTCTTGAACAAATCGGCATCAAACCACAACATATTATTGCACCAGAAATTGATGAAATTCCTCTTAAAGATGAATTGCCTCGTTCTTATGTCAAACGCATGGCCCAATACAAAATGCAAAGAGGACAAAAAAACGTCGAAACTCGATTCATTTTAACTGCAGATACTATTGTGGCCGCGGGACGAAGAATTTTAAACAAAACATCCGATTGCTCTATAGCGGAAACACATCTACGTCTTTTGTCTGGGCGAAGGCATCGTGTGTATACCTATGTCATTTTAGCAAATGTTAGAACCGGACGAGTATCCTCAAAACTTGTTTCCACCATTGTCCAATTATCTAGATTCACTGAAACCCAATTACAAACTTACTTGAAAAGCAACGAGTGGATAGGTACAGCAGGTGCTTATGCTATTCAAGGTAGAGCTTCTAGTTTTGTAAAAAAAATAAATGGAAGTTACAGCAACATTGTAGGACTGCCTTTATTTGAAACAGCTCAATTGTTACGTGGACAAGGTTTACTACCTTGAAATGATTGAAATATGGGTCTTTACTTCTCCAGGTTGCGCACAAATTGCCGTAATAGACATTCAAACAGCCTGCCTCATAGATTATACACAATGGTATCCTGGATCACCGGATTTATTAGGTAATCTTTATAACGGTAGAGTGCTAAAAAAACTAACGGCCATTGGTGGATCTTTTATTGATATTCACCATGATTTAGCAGGATTTCTACCAGACAACGCTGGTGGAAAATTACTACAAGAGGGCGATTATGCGCGCGTAAAAGTTACCCGAAGTGCCCAAGCAGGCAAAGGCGTTCGACTAATCCATCAAAACGTTGATGGTTACAATGAATACGAAACTCAAAAAACCGTATGTTTGTTAAAAAAAGGAATATCCCCTTTTGAAGAAATTGCCAATCGCTACGCACACGCAAGTATTTACTTGAAAGAATTGTCTTTACTTAAAATCATTCCATCTTATCTTCATTCAAGGATATGTTTAAAAAACATTTCATCCATTGATCCTATATTAGAGCAAATCGAAACGCTTTCATCCAATATTATACATTTACCTTTAGGCATGAAAGCAAGTATTATAAACACCCCAGCATTAGTTGCTATAGATATTGATAGTGCAGATCAAAGTAAAGAAAAAGAAAATAAAGCCACAGCACAAGTGCGTAATAATCGTACAATTTTGCCTGTGCTCTTACGTCAGTTAATTCTTAGAAATATTTCTGGTGCAATTTTAATTGATTTGGCGGGAATTCCATCCAAAAAACGTAAATTACTTCAAAATGATTTTATTGAGCTTTTAAAATTGGATCCTCTTCGTCCTAAATTTGCTGGTTTTAGCCATTTAGGCTTTGCAGAAATAACCCGTCCCAGATTACGTCCATCTTTAGATGAACTTGCTCACAGCCCTCATGGACTAGCCATTAAAATTTTGAATGCTTTAGAAAAAAAAATTAACGACAATCCATCAAGATATCACTGGTCGCCAGGAACTTTATGTCTAAGTTTAAAATTATACAATGCTTTAATAAAAGACACATGGGCGATCACGCATTTTGAACAAAGAAATTCTTTAAAATTATCTCTATCTACCGATCCCTCTTTTTCTTTGGAACAATGGAGCTATCATCATGGTTAAAACAAAAGAAAATTGCCCACTATGCAAAAAACCAATGCAAAAACTTTATTCCCCCTTTTGTTCACAAAAATGCGCGGATATCGATTTAAACCACTGGTTGGGTGGCAATTATCGGATACCAAGTGAACCCAAAAATGAAGAAGAAATTAACGAATTACATAATTCTATTAAAGAAACACTTGATCAAAAGTAACTTGTAAGGTAAATGCTTTGTAAGCAAAGATTCTCTGATACCGAACAGTGAATTGTTATAGTGCCCAAGTAGCTCAGTCGGTAGAGCAAGCGACTGAAAATCGCTGTGTCGGTGGTTCGATTCCGCCCTTGGGCACCACAAAATAAATAAAATCAACATGTTATACATTACTTCGGTGTAAAGTGGTGTAAAGCCATCTCTACCCAAAGAAATTAATTAAAGCCACGGGTTCGATCGGCGAGCAGGGAAAAGCCGTTGGCAGAAATGGCGAAATTCTCACCCATGACGTAGGCCATGGTATTGGCGGGTGCAGGAGTGGCGAGCGTTTCCGAGGTAGTGAGGTAAAAGTAGTTCTCTTGCTCGACGTTCCAGGGTTGGTTATCGTTCCAAATGGTGCGCAACATGCGGTTGATATAAGAAACATTACCATTTGAGGTTAAGGCAACGTAGCGCGTGCGCAGGAGCTTACGGATTTCGGTTAGAGGAATGACCTCTAACGTGCCGCCTCCTTCAAAGTTCCCTCCAATCAGGTTCTTAGTGCTATCCTCGTCGGCACTATCGACCACAATATACTTAAAGTTTTGCCGCTTTTGACCAAAGGCAAACGCATAGTCTAAGCTATCCCCTAAAAAGAAAATATCGCTGGGAATACCCAAGATTAACACCCAGATAAAGCAGCCAAAGCGCGAGGCGGTGCGTAAATCAAATACATCGCTTTCCCACTTCTCCCACGTGTTCCACACGTTTTTATCCAGCCAGGCTTGCTTTGCTTGGAGAAGGGCTTGTAAATGAGGAGCGTTGTTGTATTGCCATTTCAACACTTGGCTCAGGGTCGTGTTATAGGGTTGCATTAAGTATTGTCCTCGAGCGTTACCTCAATTAATCCATAAGCGGTCGTAGCAATTTCCCATGGTTTTAAAGCCCATAGGGTGACGTAATCCCCCGTCTGTTTAGCGTCAGCATCGGTGGTTAAATAAACTTCACAATTTTGAATCTGCAAACCCGAAAGTTGTGCAGCCACAGCACCGGCAATATCAAAGCCCGAGACCGCCCGCCCCAACGTAAAACCTTCATCGCTGGCCACGTTCCCCTGTGCCCATTTGACTATCGCTTCTTTAATCGCTTCGGTGGAATACACGGCAGATCCTTGCTTAAGGGTCATTTTAATATAGGTGTAATACGCCACAGGTTTGACCCATTGAACGTTATACGACTGCCCCGAATACGAATCCTCCACCGCATAGCCCCCCTCCTTGCACGGGGTGCCATTATTGGTTCCCACATCATAGGGTCGACACGCATAAGCATCAAACAACGCCTGAGCCACCTCATCGTCCTTATACGTCCCCGCCACACACACCCATATCCCATACGGCACGGTAAAGGCAATGCCTTCGACGGTGCCTGCCGCTCCCGTGACGTTTTCCACCACCTTTACCGAACGCACCCCCTGCAACGCCAACACGTTGTTCATGATTTTGCCGATGCAACTTAATGCTTGGCTGAACAAACTCAGTTTGCGTTTCGTCCTTAATTGTTGATCGGTGTTGATTGTATCGCCTAAAATAATGGTCGTGCTGCTGTCCATGGTCACATTTGTTAGGCCCGCAACATTTTCAAGTAAGCTTAAGCTGTCGGTTATTGCAATCTCCACCACCCCTTGATTAAGGGCTCGAAGGGATCCTCTGGCCAGCCCATCGCTGCCCAACGTAACTTGCGATATTACTTCAAACAAATCGCCTTTACTGGATTGCACCCTAACCCCAGGGTTAAGGATTGTGTTGGCCTGCCCGTTAAACAAAACGTCGTCTATTTGCGTATAAGCATCCACCCCACGCTCTATTCCCAAAAATGCACAAATAGCGTCCAAATACACCCCATAAGCTATCTCCGGGTTAAGCAGGTTGGCACTCTGCGCTATAAACTTCATCACTGAGGTGCGTGCCACCGTCTCCGCTTGCATCAATGTGCCTTGTGGCGTTGAAGCGTCCAAAGACAAATTCTCCCCCAACGCACTGATAAACTCTTGTTGCACTTCCGTTAACAGGTCCGACGTGTCCGCCGTCATTACGCCCGTTTGGGCGTTTTGAAAATAGGTCGACAT
>NZ_CAWUGZ010000137.1:0-45265 GCF_963921845.1 Commensalibacter sp. Nvir
GATTAAGGGTATTAAATTAATTTACAATTATTTTTAAAATATTTTTTTAATTTTGATTTCATAATTTACGATGCTTTTCATAACTCGGTAGGGCATCAAAAGGTTTGATTTTATTTAAGAAGAATACAAGTCATGAATGGACAAGATGAAACAAAGAATACTCGCTCCAAAGCATGGATTTTTGGTGGTACCTCGGACATAGGTCGGGACATTATTACCGCACTTAGCGCACAAGGGTTTAATGTAAACTTTACTTGGAACAGTAATGAAGAGCAAGCATCAAGAATAGTGCAAAAATACCCTAATTCAAAGTCATATAGGCTGGATTTAGGGAATAAAATGGATGTGAATGAATTTTGTATTCGGTATGAGAAATTGCTTTATGGAAATTTATTTGTTTATTGTGCTGGAGTAAATAATGCAACGTTGTGCGATGAAATGGAACCAGAAAAACTCGAAGTTGTTACGCACATCAACTTTATTTCAGCGGCTAAGATATTTAATGTTATAGCTAGGCAGTCAAAATCAGACAAATCAAGTCCCACAAAGTTAATTTATATTAGCTCTGTAGCTGCACGAAAAGTTAAGCCTGGAAACACATTATATGGTGCAACCAAAGTGGCAATGGAGCGATATATGTCTGGGATGACGGCTGAACTTTCCCGATTCAATATTCGAACACTTTGCATAAGTCCTGGCTACATAAAAACCAAAATGTTGGACGCGTATTGTAAGGATAGAGGTATTGAAGTAAGGGATATTTTAAAGAACATTCCTTTAAGAAAAATTTTAACCGTAGACGATATAACAAATGTAGTTATTGCATTTCAGAAAGGCAATATTACTACAACCGGAACAGTAATTGCACTGGGTAATGGAGAGGAATTTGTATAATGACGACACTTGAAAAAACGATATCCGTATTTAAAGAGGTGATGTACCTCGATGAAAATGAAGAAGTAGATGTAAATAAGTCGCTTTTCCTCGATTACGATATGAATTCGATAGATTTTATCGATTTTGCTTTTGAAATTAAAAAAGCATTTTCTTTGTCTGTAGGAACGGATGATCTCTGGCCTGTTGGAAAATTGGCTACGATGTCAGAATACTATGATGGCACTAGCCAAACTTGGACGGAGGAAGGGATAAAGCAACTGAAACTTGTGTTAGCTTGCTCTGGACAGCCAGTCGAACTGGATCCAAAAACAAATGTGCGTTCGCTGTATAAATATTTTTCATTAGAATTTGTCTCGCGAAAGATTAAGGAACTCCAAAATACGGAGGCTGTTGGATGAGTGGGGTTTTTCTAAAGAGTATAGGAGTTTACCATCAGCATGCCAAAAATTTTCAAGAATTATCTGAGCTCGTCGCATTAGGAATTGCTCTTGATCCGGAGGAAAATGATTTATATCAGGTTATAGCGCCGGAAATACTTAATAAAAAAATGATTAAAAGGGAAGATCGTGCGGTACTGAACTTTAATTCAAAAATAGTATTGAATGCACTTTCAGATTTGGGCGAAAGACAAGCTTTAGACGCTTTGTCCAAAGCAACCCTCTACTCTGTATGCGATCCTTCAGAAAGTGATTATTCTGATATACGTGAGGTTCTTACTAAATATCCTGGCAAGTTCATGGAAAATCTTTCAGAATTAAAGTTACTCAACAACCCGCTTGACTTGTTACGTCTCCTACCAACCAATCCTCTATATCACGTATCAAAAGTACTTGAGAATCATAGTGAAGGTACACCACTCCGTGCAGCATCCTCGGGTGGACTTACAGCATTAAAACTGGCGCACGCTGATATTTCCTATGGTACAGCCCAAAATGGGGCTTTGATCATTAATAGCGCGAATATGCTTGCTTTTAACAAAATCGTAATGTTTAAAAAGTTTGGTGAGCTTAGACAAAAGAAAGCACAGCAATCTGGTATAATTCCTACTTGGGGAGGGGTGGTTGCTTATCTTGATCACGATTGTGAGCACTCCTTGGCCGAAGTGCTTACCGTAACTCAAATTTATCAACCCGCGCCAAGATATGAAAAACATGAATGGCTTAGGTTGTTTGGTCAAATAAGCGATGCCTATGGGATTCCAGATGTGGTTATAAGTTACGAGAATGGTATTTTATCTCAAGGTAAGGCTGAACGAGAAGCAATAGCTGTTGCTTTTCCCGATGTACCAGTGTTCAACTATAAAGCGCTTACGGGCTATGGTGGCGCAATTAATAATTTTACCGATATTGCATGTGCAGTAAGCGATGCCCGGATTCCTGCGGGCGCTCGGGTATTGTTCAATGGGGCTGGTGTAATGCATGGTCTTGGGGGAGCACTCTTGAAAATAAACAGGGAATTTAAGTAATGAAAACTGCTGATTACACTGATCGCATTTGTATTACTGCATATGGTGCCGTTACACCTTTAGGCAATACCATCAAAGATATTTTTGAAAATCTTCGGGATTCTAAAAGTGGAATAACTGAGATAAAAAAATTTGATCATTCTTCTTTAAAAACCAGTCATGCAGGTGTTCCAGTCGAAGGAAATGATCTGATCCATTGGCCAAGAAAGAATCGCTTTCGTAGTGGTGATATCACGTATGCTCAAATTGCCGCTCGCCGTTTGCAAGAGCAGCTAAATATCAACGAAATATATCGACCTGAGGAGATAGGGTGCATTGTTGGAGTTGAAGAGCCCGCACCTGATGTTGATCATATATTAGAGTTGAACAAAAATAAACCTATAAAGGCCGATCGGTGCTCTCAGATTGACGAAGCTATTTCCTATTTTCGCGTTGTTGATTGTCTTGATACAGATACTATTTCCATAATCAATAGTGTTCATGACATTATTTCATTTAGTGGCACAACGTATGGACATCTTGGCCTTTGTTGCGCATCAACTCAAAGTGTTGGGTTGGCAATGCGTTCGATTGCCCGGGGTGAAATAAAAGCAGCAATATGTGGAGGCATCGGAGCAAAAGTAACCCCAGTAACTCTGGCTCGCATGGAGGGTATAGGGGTAATATCAACAGACGAACAATTTATGTTTAAAAATCGTTCTCGGCCTTTTGATAGAAGGCGTAGTGGGTTCATGCTTTCAGAGGGTGCAGTGCTATTCACTTTGGAAAAAGAATCTAACATTAGAGCTAGAAAGGCAAAACCGCTTGCTCTTTTGAAGGGGTACGGGGGGGCATTATGTGCTCAGAATATTTTAACTCCGCATACCGACGATCTGGAAATGATATTATCAATGCAGCGCGCGATTGATGATGCGGGATTAGAGCCAGCAGATATTGGTATGATTAATGCTCATGCAACATCCACTGTGCAAAATGATTTTCATGAAGCACGAGCTATTTCACGAGTGTTTAATAAACCTTCCCCTCCAGTGACAGCAACAAAATCCAATCATGGTCATATGATGGCCGCTGCAGGGGCGATGGAAATTCTTACCATACTGGCAAGTTTCCAGAATAATTTTATTCCTGCCATTATTAATCTAGATGAACCAGATCCTCTATTTCCTCAAGGGGTCTCGTTCGTCAGGTCGACAACATATAAACCAATACGATATGTTTTAAAAAATTCTTTTGGTATGGGAGGTGGTGCTGCATCGTTGATTCTGGAAAATCCTGATTTTTAGGAGGGATTTAACAAATGATACGCTTTGATTCATTGTTGCAAAATTCTTGGAGAGTTAAGGATGCGCGAAAAGAAATGGCTGCGAAAGACGTATGCGTTTTGGTAAAAAGATTAAGCGATGAATTAACTCTTCTTTCCTATCAACAAAAAATTAATTCAACTAGGCTTTTTGTGTTTTTGATTAGCAATAATATGGAGGGGGTTCTCAGTTATTTTATTGCTTCCAGACTAAAATTGCGTGCAATTTTACTTGGTGTTAATGCTTTAACATCATTATTTGAGACCATGAATACAGAGCATTTCGCTGCATTTATAAATTTTGATCGTTTTCGAAGGCTGGAAGGACATGAAAAGGTTAAACTAATTTCTCTCACTGGAAAGGCTACTATTACAAGTGATCCTGTGCCAGTGTTGGAAACTGGGCTTTATAAAGAGGCACTTTTTTTCTTTATGACATCAGGTACAACTAGTCATCCAAAATTGGTTCAGTATAGAGAGTCTGTATTGGTCGAGAATGCTATAGCTGTTACAAAATACTTGGCTCTTAGCCCAGAAGACAAAACGCTTTGTTTCTTTCCCGTACAGTACATGTATGGTCTTTCATCTATGCTTTGTACTTTTGTTAGTAATGGTCTAATTATATTTGAAAATTTCCAGCTAAGTTTTGCGGTCGATAGTATTGAGCAATACAATATTACAACGTTACCACTGATAGGTGATTTAATGATTCCCCTTAGTAGAGCATTGAAGGGAAGAAGCTTTCGATTAAAACGTATCCTTAATGCTTCGGATCGCCTTCTAGTCTCCCAAGCATTAAGTATAATACCGCATTGTGAAACGCTCTGGAATAATTTTGGACAAACAGAATCGGGTCCTCGTATATTTTGCTTATGTCTTGATTCAGTAAATGATGTTGAAAAATACAGTCGATATGGGGTGGTTGCACCTGGCTTTTGTATGACACCAGATATTAAGATTGAACTGAAAGCTCCGGATAGCGAAAGTTGTTATAGTGAAATGTACTATAGAACACCTTATGCCGCTGATGGATATGTAGATAAAGATTTTACTCTAAAAAAAATGGATGTATGGCAACAATCTGGTGACTTATTTGAAACAGATGGTAATGGTTGTTATTACTGGCTGGCAAGAACTGCTAATGAATTCAAATATAAGGGTCGTTTTGTACCTATTCAAATGATATCCGATCAAATCATGAATCAGACAGGAATTCGACATTTCTTTAGCCGTTGCGAGGCGGGAGGGATTAATGTCAACGTGTTAGAATTTACGGATGAGTCTTCGCTGGAAAATATACGTTTTCTTTTGTCAGAAAACTGGAATATTTATTCATGTAAAGTCAAAATTGTTTCTGAATTTCCACTAACACCGAGTGGTAAAATAAAACTGGTATCAAATCCGGCATAACCGTTCACTTTAATATCTGATTTAGTAATGATGCTATGATTTCATTATAGACTAATATTATTTATAAAAAATGAGATAAAAAATTATAAAAGTGATGACTAATTATAAGAAAAAATTAACATATTTTACCATATGCTCTTCCTTAGCTATTGATCAAAACAGTAAGGGAGCTGTAGCAACAATATCACCTGAAAATTGGTTATTTAGTCATAATCACTTGACTGAAATGGTCATGCTTGAGGGTATGAATCAGTTCGCATCCAGATTGGTGGAAGAACTTTATCCTCCTGATAATTTGTCATTTTATTTGCCAGGAATGATTGAGCATTTTCAGACTACCCTGAATAAAACGTCGGCTAAGATGATTATTTTTGGCAACTGTGAGTTAATAAATAATAATTTCAGAGTTACAAGTAGTGTAACAACTGAAAGTGGTGAAATAATAGCAACATCAATTAATATCGTCACCAAATCACTTTACTCTGGGATACAAAAAGTTCTTCGTGGAGCAGATAATCCAAATGTTCCAGTTTGGGAGATAGACTGTGGCTCACAAAATGCATCAATTGTTCATCCTGTTCAAGTCCGGTTTTATAAAGACCATCCGGTGTTTGATGAACATTTTTTAAATCTTCCGGTTGTTCCTGGTGCTATTCAGACCGAAATCGTACTAAAGCGACTATTATCATTTTTCCCCAATACTCATACGGTTGTGTTTGAAAAGGTAAAATTTATACATGCTATGCGCCCTGATATGTCGTATTTGCTGTGCCTACTGAGTTTGCCAAAAACATCAACAATGTCATTTTCATTTTCTTTTATGAGGGATGAAACCCGTGTAACTACGGGAAAAATACGGCTGGATCAGGCAGGATCAACTTGATTGGGATAATTAAAAACATAGGAGTCCCTCATATATAAGTTGCTGAGAGGAAATATCGCTGAATTAGAAAAACAGGCCGAAGACCTTATACCAGTCATTTTTCAACATGCACCAAACGATCATCGACGAAATGAGTGGCTGGCTGGAAGGGTTTTGCTTAGTCAGGCCCTTTATCCTCTTTCTTTACCAGAGATTACGTATAACCGATATGGAAAACCGGAGTTTAATGGTGGATTATCTTGTTGGTTTAACATTAGTCACAGTGGCAATCATATAGCTCTTTTGCTCAGTGATGAAGGGGCGGTGGGATGTGATATTGAAATTCTCCGACCAAGAAATAACTGGCAAAGACTAGTTGAAAAAATATTCAGTAAAGATGAAAAAAAAAGAATATATATGGAACCTGACGATAGAAAGTTGGCTATATTCTGGCGTATATGGACGCTTAAAGAAGCGATGTTGAAACAAAAAGGGGAATCTTTGTCTCGAATAATTAATAACGATACTAGCCATCCTGAAAAAGTTTTTCTCGAGCATTGTTATCTAGATGGATTAAGCTTAGCGATTTGTACACCAACGTACTGTTCTTTGCTATTGTGATGGTAAGTTAATACTATTTATCCCACAAAATTATACTATAAAAACAGAACTTTAGATTGGTTTGGCGCTAGATTGTGATTAATACCATTTAAACTAAACGCTGTTGTAATATCCTGTGATGTTGGGGGTAATTGTGAGTTGGGCTTGCTGGTTAGTCTTTCATCGCTATTTATTCAGTCTTCATGCTCTGCAAGAATCGTTTAAGGTTATAAAAATAAAAAATATTTTATAAATTTATTTACTATAGGAGTGGCTGCCAGAAGCGCAATATTGATGAATGGTAAAGTCATTAATGATAATAATTTTTAAAAAATTTATTCATTTTTCAAATATGTGTGTTTAGTTAGGTAATCTAAATTTTTAGGAAATTGTTGAACTAAATCATTATTATTTTGGTGTCTATTTTCTGTGGTATTATAAGAATTTAAGATCATCAATTAGCCTGGCCTACTTACAACATTTCTCTGAAACAATGTGGTTTTTTGACTATATAGCTTAATGAATTAGTTATTGCTGCATGGAAAAAATGTTCTGTGAACACCAAGGGTGCCACTTTAACTACTTTGATACACAACTAGTATTATAGTGTTGATAGTGAAGTGCTTCTTAGTTTATTGTTAAAACATCGTAAAAACTTGTGGACTTGATTTTTACACTCATGCAATTGTTGTATTGTGCTATATAGCTTACTACTTAGCTAGTGGATAGGCAAAAAATATCACTATAAATACACTGATTTAAGGTAAAATCTTGCATCGGGTCATCAATAGTGGTGGTTTAAAAATCTTTGGCGTAAACGTGATACAATTTCGATAGATTAAAAAAGTGTGGCACAAAGTTAATCTGAAAGCAGACAAGTGCAGCATGTAAGATTGATCGTTTGTTGTTCAGCGGTAGGACGAATGCATAAGCAACATTAAAGCTGATTAAAGTAGGTTTATGGTAAAATCATGTAGTGACTGTTTAATTATGTAGGACCATGAGGTAAAAATGGTAAAGCTATGAAAAGGATTAATATGTTGGACTGAATGGCAGTATTAAGTATGCTGAAATCCCCTTATTGTATTGAAAAAACTCCATAGGAGTAGCTTATTAGCTTACGCTTATTTATTTAATAAATATCGAAAAATAAGAAAATTTTTTAAATATAGAATTTTATTTTTAAATTAAACACATTTCATATTGTTTTATTGATAAGAACGCACGTATGTTCTCAAATATGTTAAAAAAATATTGTAATTCAAAAATTAGTTTACCGATAGTTTATGTTGAAAGATCTTTTATAGAAACGAGTGCTTTTTATGCTAAAAATCGAGACGAACACTATAATTTGATTTGTGCCTACGTAAATGATTGTGAGGATCTAATCCGGACGCAGCGCTTTATTGGTATATGAGAAGAGTGGAAAAAGAGAAGATTTAAATTATACCGATAGATAAATAATCCGTTTTGCCTCTGAAGATGTAGGTTTGGCTTTATTAAGTTTACTCACACTGGCAATTGCAGCCTGGCAAACTTATGAGCGTTTGAAGTTTCCCGAAGGAATTGCATTGTCAGAGCAGGTAGTATACTTAGCTACCTATTTTAAATTAATTTCTGTCTGTAAAGCTTGTGACATTGTAAAACAATGAAAAGCCTCATGCCATCAAAGCATATTTTAAATGCATAACTGCGATAATGAAAAATTTAAGATATAATAAAGGGTATCAATATAATCATGATATAAAAGAAGGTGTTTCAGGTCAAAATTACTCTTCATAGGCTTTGGGAAAGCAAAAGATTTACTCTTTTTTTTAAAAATATGGAGGAAGCTATTTTTCAAGAGGTAAATTATTGGAATCAGTTAAGGAATAAAAAGTCGTCATGAAAATTTTAACACTTCGCGTAGAAAATGGCGATGGTGAAGTACGTCTAGATCGCTGGATTAAACGACAAAATGCTCAATTTACACAAGGAATCATTCAAAAACTTTGTCGTACAGGTCAAATAAGAGTAAATGGTAAAAGAGTTCAAGCTTCAGTGCATTTGTTTCCTGAAAATATCGTTCGTTTTCCAGAAATAATGAATGACCCATCCTCGTCATTAGCGCATAAAACTAGACCTATTCCCAATATTTTACAAAATGAAATTGCTCAGTGGATACTTTATGAAGATGAGGACGTATTTGTTTTAAACAAACCTTCAGGTATAGCGGTTCAGGGAGGGAGCAATATATTACACCATGTAGACGGCGCCTTAGAGGTGCTGCAAGGTAGAAGTAAATTTAGACCAACCCTAGTCCATCGTCTTGATAAAGATACTTCTGGTATATTGCTTATTGCGAAGCATCCTGCTGCTGCTTCTAAGCTAGCGGCTAGCTTTAGAGGGAGGAATGTAAAAAAAACCTATTGGGCTGTCACTATAAGACGTCCTTCTCCTTTGTCTGGTCGTATTGTATTGCCTTTGGTCAAAAAAGAATCTCAATATGGATCCTTTATGCAACCAACCAGCCAAAAAGACAAAGATGGACTTTATGCGGAGACGGAATACCAAGTTAAAGAGTTTGCCGCACGAAAATTCGCATGGGTAGAACTTTATCCTTTGACAGGGCGGATGCATCAGTTGCGCGTACATTGTGCAGAAATGAATACTCCTATTTTGGGAGACAAGAAATATTGTAAAGATGTGACTGTGATTGATGGATTTCCAGATAAATTACATCTTCATGCACGAATGATTGAAATTCCTCATCCTTCAGGGGGACGGTTGATTGCCGAAGCCCCTTTACCTCGACATATGAAAGACACGTTCCGTTGTCTTGGGTTTACCTGTCCAGAACTTAAAAAAGCCTACAGAGTAAACAGATGAAAAAAAAACGCATTATTTTTTACTTGTTTCTGGGAATTTTAGGAGCATTTGGAATAAGTTTGGTTTTGACTAATCATTTTATTGATCAAAAACTAGTGCTTTCACGATTATACGATTCGGTTGAAAAGCAAACAGGAAAAAAGTTAATTTTGAATCAAGTTGAATTTCATCTTTTTCCTTGGCCGCAAATTACAGCTCAGAAAATTTTTTTGTTTAATTCTGCAAACATAAAAGAGATTCCTTTTATGACGGCGGCACGATTGAAAACCACAATTAATTTGGTGTCGTTACTAAAAAAAGATGTTCATTTTGACTCACTTTATCTTGATAACGTCCAAGTGCACCTCGAGGTTGATGAAAAAGGGAATAAAAATTGGCTTTTTTCAACTTTAAAAAAAGATAATTTTATACCGATAAAAATCGAGGAAAAAAAAGATAAAATGAAATGGCAGATGCGTCTAGATGCGATTCAGCTGACGAACGTAAATTGTACATTTGATGATAGGGTTCGACATAAATGGGCTCAAGTGCATTTTAATAATGTAAATATAAATCTTTCTGATATTGGCAAAACGCATTTCGACTTAGAAGGAGATAAGCATCAAGCTTCATTTAAAATTACAGGTAGATTAAATTGGCAGGATGAAGAAACTGTATCGAAATGGACACCAAACCATGTGCCTGTTAAGTTACAAATTAATTTAAATGAATATATTCATAAACAAAATGTTGCAAGTTTGCACCTTAATGGGTATGTTAAAGATTTTTTTAATTTTAAAAAATACGATTTGTTTTTACGGGGCACCGTATTGGATTTAAATGATATTAATTTTTTATTCCCCCGTGCAAAATTGCCCCCAATCCAAAATGTTACCTTTACTTCAATGGTAAACGATACCTACTTTGATAAAGATGGAAAAGCTCATCCTCAATTTCAAAACCTTCAATTTAATTCTGGGCAACTGACAAATCAACTTAATTATAAAGTCGAAAATATAACTTTGTCGTCAAATTCTCTAAAAGGCCCATTGACTGCTAATGTTAAGGGAAGCATTGATAATCGACTATTTAAAGTAAAAATTCAATTTGATTCATTTGAAAAATTTCAGCAATTGTTATGGCCTGGTACATCTGTGTATACCCCTGTAGCTGGGAGTGTTGAGTATGGTAATATTTTGACTGATGTAAAAGGGATTTTATATAAAGATAAAATAAAATTGGTTATAGATTCCCATTTGAATAAATTTACATATTTTTCGAATTCGTTAGGGATATTAAAAGGGGATTGTACTGAATTTAAAGGTAAATTTTTATTAAATCTTTCATCCTATAAAAAACTTTTTTTGTATACAAAGGCTAATTTTTTACAAAATGTAAATTTAAGCGGAACCATAAAAAGTTCAATGATCGCCATTGATACTTTTAATTTTGATCGGTTTATTGCCCCTATAAAGCTTGAAAATGGAATTTTATCCTTAAAACAATTTGCTTTAACCAATGCCCACGATAAAATTTACGCTTCTATTGTTTTCCCTTTATTTCCATCGAATGGACAAATTTTAATTCAAATTCATCAATCTCTTATTCCAATGAAATGGATTGAAAACTATCTCAATCTACCCTCGCTTTATTCTGGACATGTAGAGCTTTCCGGTAAAATTATTGCTAAAAAAGGCAGTCCCAAACAAATTGCTCCTAGAATAGATGGGCAGTTGGCGTTTGTGGGTTCAAAAGGAAAGTTAAATGTAGCAGGAATTAAACATTTTATAGGAAAGACATCGGAAAATTTGCCTTTTGGTGAAGGAGTTGATGCAAAGTGTTTAGCCATTTTGACCACAGTTCAAGGAAATCTGATTAAATTTGAAAATTTTATTTTGGATACTGATCAATTTACCTTGAGCGGTACGGGCAAAGTAAACATGGATTATCACACTCTTAATTTTCATTTTATACCTAGGGTATATTTGGGACTATTTAACGTTTCTACTCCTATTAATTTAACGGGAACCTTTTCAAACCCTATGGCTAAATTTGAGAAAAATAAAGAGAAGATGTTTTCTTTAATGATAAATAGTATGCAAAAGGCAAAGCTTAATAGACCAGACTATTGCTCAGATGCGTTAACTAAGGAAAGAGCTTTAGGTCAATAAGCATTAGGCTTAATTACTTGATATTGAAGATTATAAAGGCATTACAGTGGTTATAACGTTGAAAAAATTTTGGGAAACCGTGCATGTTGAAAAAGTGCATAGTTGTTTTAGAATATTGTTGGATAAAAAACCAATTGTCTTGCCAGGAAAAACAATATTGGAGGTTGATACTCTTAAAATGGCCAATTGTATTGCGCAAGAATGGAGAAATGTAGCTAAAACCAAAGGAGATGTTGTTAGTTATCAAAAATTGCCGATGACAAGAATTGTTGGTACAATGATTGAAAAAATATCTCCAAAGCGAGACATTTACATTAACGCCTTGATTCCTTATTTTAACAGTGATTGTCTTTGTTATTTTTCGGACAACTCTGCTCAATTATTAGCAAGACAAAAAGAAGCATGGTTACCAGCCATAAAGTTGTTTGAAAATAAATTTGGATTTAGTGTTAAAACAACCTTAGGTGTTATGCCTATTATTCAAGATTTCGAAGGTATAAAACAAATAAAAAACTATCTTATGAATTTAAGTGATGCTAAGTTAACTGCAATGACTCTTTTGGTACCGTCACTTGGTAGTTTTATTCTCTCAATACTTATTGTTGAACGAGTATACTCTCCGAGTGAAGCCTACACCATAGCTTTTTTTGATGAATTGTATCAATCTAAAGTTTGGGGTCAAGATCGTGAACAAGAGAAAAAGCACACGGAAATAAAAACAGATATAGAAGACGCTTATAGTTTTTTGTCTATACTTTGTTAGTTTCCTATTTTTTGAAATGATGTGTAAAGTAAGATCAATTCACTTAAATAGATTTCATCCATTTTAATTTGAGATAAAAGTAAAATTATGTATGGTTAGTTTTTATTCTAAAATTATAAGCTAATGGATAGTGTAATAAACGGAGATGTTGTAAAATTAATTTGTGTTGTCAGGTATAAGAATTGATGCGATAGCATGGCAAGCTATGCCTTCCTCTCTACCAGTAAACCCAAGTTTTTCTGTTGTTGTAGCTTTAATCGATACCCGGCCAATGTTTATTTTTAATAAATCTGCGATTTTTGTTCTCATTCCATCCACATAGGGTCGCAATTTTGGACGTTCGCATATAAGCGTTATGTCTAAATTAATAATATTGCCCTCTCTTAGTTTAAGTCTCTCGCGGGCATGTATTAAAAACTGTTTACTGTCTGCATTTTTCCACTGTGCATCCGCAGGAGGAAAATGTGTACCTATATCGCCCTCAGCTAAAGCACCATAAATGGCATCACAGAGTGCATGCAGCCCTACATCTGCATCAGAATGCCCCATTAATCCTCGTTCATAGGGTATTTTTATTCCGCATAAATAAAGAGGTCTGTTGTCAACAAAAGCATGAACGTCAAAACCCGAACCCATTCTTGGATATAATGATTTTTTCATAAAACATTCCAATCTTTTTAAATCATTTGGATAGGTTAGTTTAATATTACTTTCGTCACCTTCTATAATCTTTACCGGTAAACCAGCTTGTTCAAACAAAGAAGCATCATCCGTGGCATTCAAACCTGTGACTTGGCGATGAATGTGTAATAAAGGTTTAAAGTGAAAACCTTGTGGGGTTTGAGCTCTAAATAAATTTTCCCTAATAATGGTACAATCAATAAAACCATCTCGATTTCGTTTTAATGTTTCTGCAACTGGGACTGCCGGAATAACAGCTGAAACGTTTTGTAATGTTTTAATTATATTTTGAATAAGGTACGGGGGTACGTTTGGTCTGGCCCCATCATGTATAAGTACAATATCGGGTTGCTGTAAACGGGGTAGTTTAGAAAGGGCTTCTACTCCTGCATAGACGCTATGTTGTCGTTCAATTCCGCCGCAAACTGTAGGTAAAATTTTACTACTGCTTAACTTGGACATTAATTTATTAAGGATAGTGGTATCGCCTACAGGTTGTATGCAATCTACATGCGGCAAAAAAGCTTGAGCGGCATGATAAATTACCGGGTGCCCAAGTAAGTTAATAAACTGCTTGGGAAGCTCTGAATTTTCACTAAATCGTTTGCCTGAACCGGCAGCAAGAAGTATAACGGCTATACGCATAACAATTGGAAATGCGATTTATTTACTCTTACGTCAAGTGTTTTTTCCAAAAACGACTTAAAAGTGTTATTTTTGTTACTTAGTGTATGTAAATTGTTTAATAATTTTTAAATTTGGATCGTTGTGAAAGAAAATAACTCTAAACCTTTAAGAATAAAGCCAATTATTCTTGAAAATAATAAAATTATAGAAGTGCCTATTATGTTGGCCCCTATGGCAGGAGTAACAGATTACCCTTTTCGTCAGTTGGTAACTGACTTTGGCGTAGGATTGGTTGTCTCGGAGATGATAGCCTCTTGGGCAATGATACGTAAAAATAAAACTACGTTACAGATGGCTGAGCCGATTACTGCTGGACTTAATTCTATTCAATTAGCAGGCTCAGATCCACAGGCTATGGCAGAAGCTGCCAAAATTGCAGAGGGAAGAGGAGCAGATATTATCGATATCAACTTTGGATGCCCAGTAAAAAAAGTTGCGGTTGGTCAACAAGCTGGCTCTGCATTGATGCAAAATGAAGCCAAGGCAGCTTTAATTCTCGAAGCTGTTGTCAAAGCCGTTAATATCCCTGTTACTTTGAAAATGCGTATGGGGTGGGATTATGATCATTTGAATGCTCCTCATCTTGCGCAAATTGCCCAGCAAAGTGGGATTAAAATGATTACGGTTCATGGCAGAACTCGGAATCAACTTTATAAGGGTGTTGCAAATTGGGCATTTGTTAGAAGAGTTAAAGAAGCTGTTTCGTTACCTGTGATTGTGAACGGGGATATTGTAGACGTTAAAACGGCTACGATTGCTTTAGAACATTCTCAGGCAGATGGGTTTATGGTTGGGAGAGGTATTTATGGAAAACCTTGGCTGTTGGGGCAGCTAATAAAGTATTTTCAAAAAGGTACATCGGTTCAAGAGCCAAGTTTATTAGAGAAAAAAAATACGCTTTTACTTCATTTAGAGGCTATATTAAATTATTATGGTAATGAATTCGGCCTTCGTTTAGCTCGTAAACATATTGCTTGGTATTCATCTGGTTTGTCGGGTTCTGCATCATTTAGAGCGGCAATTAATTATATGAATAATTCTATTGAAGTTAAAAACGCTATCCATCAGTTTTTTGATTCCAAAATAGAATTGGATACTCCTATCTAACTTTTTTTAATAATATTATAGTAAGAAAACACTTTTTTACGTAATCTTAATCGCATTAATCTCTTAGATTTTGCGTCTATACTTAATATGTGATTCATCGACCAATTAATAGGATTTAGGTTAACAATTAAGTGAAACAAAATCAGAAAAAAATTGTTTTTGTTAATTTTAAATAAAGATAACGATGATGGTATTGAAAAAATATTAAATTAAAAATCATTTATTTTTTTTGCCAGCATGATGCTCTTTGTAAAAAATTAAGCTTTGTTTTGAATGCAAAAATTACTAATAACTACAAGGATACCATTAATAGTGTCAGTAAAAATAATAAAATGAATGCTAATATTTATCTTTCTTTGAAAGTTTAAAGTCTTAAAAATCATAGGGAATTAATGACCAGTCGAGCTAAAATTCTTCTCATCATAAATGATGATCGTTCTGTTCGTATTTTATTAGAACAGGCATTAACTCAGGCTGAATATCATGTACTTTTAACTGATAGTGCAATCGAGTTGTGCGATTGGATAGAGGCTGGGCAAGGTGACGTGGTTATAACAGATGTGAGTAAGCCTGAGATTATATTAAAAATCAAGCGTTTAAATCCATCACTTCCCATTCTTACCCTTAGAGCTTTATCGAATTTTGCAACGGATTTAAGAATAGAAAAAGAAAATTTTCTTGAATATATGTCAAAGCCTTTTGACCTTGATAAACTTATTCTAGCAGTCCGTCATGCAATTCACAGTAGACAAGAAAAAAATAATTTGAGTTTAATAAAAGATTTTGATGAGAAATTACCTTTGATAGGTAAATCATTATTTATACGAAATATTTATCAAATTATCGCCAGATTAACAAATTATGATTTAAATGTTCTTTTGTATGGGGAGGGTGGCACAGGTAAACACTTTATTGCTAGAATATTACATGATCATAGTCCTAGGAACTCCTATCCTTTTGTATCTATTAATCTATCTGTTCTAGATGAAAAAGAGGTTCAGCAATTTTTTTTTCCGGATACTCATAAAAATTTAATTCAATCTAATATATTTGAGCGGTGTGAAAATGGAACTTTGTATTTAGAAAATATTGAATTGCTGCCATTGATAACACAAAAAAGAATAATACATTGGATCGAAAATCAGTCAAAATTTAATAGACTGAGAAGAAATGAATTTTCAACTCGAATTATTTCAGCTACAGAGGTAAACTTACTTCATCTTGTGCAACAAGGAAAATTTAGAGAAGATTTATATTACCATTTGAACAGCGTTCCTATTAATGTTCCTTCTCTGCGCGAGCGCACTGAAGACATTCCATCACTAGTGTGTTTCTTTTTATCAAAATATAATTTTATCACAACGGTTACAGATGGGGGTATTGATGCTCTTAAACGGTATTCATGGCCAGGCAATATAAAAGAGCTCGAAAATTTTATTCGACGTTTATCGATATTATACCCTAATCAAATCATTTCTGAAGATTTGGTTAGGACTAATTTAAATATTAAGTTATCTTTAAATTGTGATAGAGATATTAATAAATCCTTGCCACTTTCTCTATTGATAGAGCGCTACATTCGTCGCTATTTTTTGGAAAGTAAGGGATTGCGTGTGAGCAAACTATATGCACAAATGATCGCTGAAATTGAAAAACCATTGATTGAGCAAACGTTATTAGAAACTCAGGGTAACCAAATTAAGGCATCTGCTATACTGGGCATTAATAGAAATACGTTACGAAAAAGAATAAGAGAACTTAACATTTTATTTAAGTAAGAGTCTTCATTCTGTGTTTAGGCAGTTTAAAAAAAATAAATTAAAAAATTTTATTGAGAAGCTTTCAGGTCCAAAATGTACTTTGAGTTTGGTTGCGCTTGCTCTTTTTTTTGGTATTGCAACCTTTATCATTCTTTCAGGGGGAATTGTTACCTCACACAATCATTTGATACAGCTGATTATTCCTTTAATTAACTTTGTCGTTCTTATTCTTTTAGTCTCGACCTTATTTATGCGTATCATGCGTTTAATTTCAGAGCGAAGACGAGGATTGGCTGGTTCGAAAATTCATATCAAATTAGTCATGTTGTTTGGAATTATTTCTACTATTCCAACAGTATTGGTAGGTATTTTTGCAACCGTTTTGTTTCATTATGGCATACAAATTTGGTTTAGTAATCGGGTCAGTACTGCATTGAGCGAAGCGTTACAAGCCTCGAAAGGCTATTTACAGGAGCACAATGCTAATATTCGTACAGAAGCCTTTTCCTTAGCGAATTATATTCAAAGTATGCAAAATAATTTAGCTCAGGCTGGTCAGGATTTGCTTGATGATCCTAATATCTTGGATCAAATTTTGGATTCTCAGGCAACTTTAAGGGGATTGAATGCTGCAATTATTTACAATCCGTCAACACAAAATATTATTGCTTCGGGTGGTTTGTTAAATAACATTTCTTACATCAAACAATTACCTAGAGCGACGCCATCATTAATGTCCCATAATGATGTGGCTATATTAGACTCGTCTGATGAACAAACTGTGCGTGCTGCTATATGGTTAAGCGATACCCCACCCTTAATGTTGTTAATTATAAGACCTGTCGATTCAACTATACTTGATCATATGTATAAAACTGAAAAGGTTGTGGACCAGTATAATCAATTAAGTAAAAACCGTTCAAAAATTCAAATCATGTTTGTTATCATTTTTACGTTAATAGCATTATTAGTTCTAGCTGCAGCAATTTTGCTAGGTTTGTATTTAGCAAATCAAATTGCCCGACCCGTTGGTTTATTAACGTTAGCCGCCCAAAAAATAAGTAGGGGTAATTTAAAGGTTATGGTGCCTGAACGTCATCAGGATGATGAAATCACTGATTTGTCCAGAGCATTTAATCGAATGACTAATCAATTGTCTGCTCAGCGTGCGGAATTAATCCAAGCAAATAAGAAAATTGATGAAAAAAGACGTTTTACTGAGGCCGTTTTATTTGGTGTTTCAAGTGGGGTGATTGGTTTAGATAAAAAAGCTAATATTGAATTACCTAATCGTTCAGCCAATCAACTGCTTGGTATTGATTTAACACAATGTGTTGGTTTAAAAATTACAGATGTTGTTCCTGAATTTTCGAGTTTGCTGGAAAAAAATATTAATCATCCTCACGATATACAACATGAAGAAATTAAAATTAAGACTAGTGAGGGGGTTCGGATTCTATCGGTACAAATTGGTCCTGAAATTAGAGGTAATATCATCGAAGGGTTTGTTGTTACTTTTGATGATATTACCGAATTACAAGCAGCACAACGTAAAGCCGCTTGGGCAGACATAGCGAGGCGAATTGCTCATGAAATAAAAAATCCTCTTACTCCGATACAACTTGCCGCGGAGCGTTTGAAACGCCGGTTTTTAAAAGAAATAAAATCTGATCAACATACGTTTAGTTTGTGTGTTGATACAATTGTTAAACATGTATGCGATATTGGGAGAATGGTTGATGAATTTTCTTCATTTGCTAGAATGCCTCAACCAGTAATGACATTAAATAAACTTCAACCAATCATTGACGAAGCATTAATTTTGCAACGTAATGCGCATCCAGAAATAAATTACTATGTTAATTTTCCTGCTGAATCTGTTAACATAATGTGTGATCAACGATTAATTAATCAGGCATTAACTAATTTATTTCAAAATGCTGTAGACGCCATACATATGGCGGAAAGAAATAGCAATAAGGTTTCAGGAAACCAAGGTAATATTTGGACAGAGTTAATAAAAAAAGAGAATAAAGTATGTATTTACGTTATTGATGATGGTGTTGGATTGCCTAGAGATGATCGGTTACGTTTGACAGAGCCTTACGTTACGCATAAATCCAAAGGTACGGGATTAGGGCTTGCGATTGTAAAAAAAATTATGGAAGATCATAATGGCGATTTACAATTAAAAGACCGTATCAAAGGAAAAGGTACAATATCAATTTTGACTTTTCAATTACGAGGAAAATATGGGGCATGAAATTTTAATCGTTGATGATGAACCTGACATCAGGTTACTCATTGAGGGGATTTTACAAGATGAAGGATATTCTACACGTCTTGCAGGGGATGCCGATTCTGCGATTAATGCTTTTCACGCTCGAAGACCCTCCTTGGTTATTTTAGATATTTGGCTTCAAGGATCAAAAATGGATGGGATCGAGATTTTGAAGTTAATTCAAAATGAAAAGCCTGCTGTTCCGACGATTATGATTTCTGGGCATGGGACAATAGAAACTGCGGTTTCAGCGTTACAACATGGTGCTTATGATTTTATTGAAAAACCCTTCAAAACAGATCATTTGCTTGTGGTTGTTCAGAGGGCTCTTAAATCCGCAAAGTTGGCCCAAGAAAATGCGGAATTACGTTTTCGTAGTGGCTTGGAAACTGAATTGGACGGACAAAGTCAAGCGATTAATATTGTTAAAAATCAAATTGATAAAGTAGCCCCAACGGGTTCTCGGGTTTTAATTTTTGGTGCGCCCGGTACAGGAAAAGAAATAGCAGCACGATCGATACATAAGCTATCAAAACGTGCGGATGGTCCTTTTTTAATATTAAATTGTGCAACATTGTCGCCCAGTCGATTTGAAGAGGAATTATTCGGCCTTGAAGGTCGTCCTGATGGAAGTGTTAACCGAAGGACAGGAGTGCTGGAAAGAGCACATGGGGGTACTCTTATACTTGATGAAGTTGCTGATATGCCTTTAGAAACGCAAGGAAAAATTGTTAGAGCTTTACAAGATCAAACGTTTCAAAGGGTGGATGGAGAGCATAGAGTAAAAGTTGATGTGCGTATTATCTCTACAACGAATAAAGACCTGCAACAGGAAATTACTTTAGGTCGTTTTCGTGAAGATTTATATTATCGTTTAGCGGTTGTACCTTTGAAAATTCCCAGCCTTAAAGAGAGAAGAGAGGATATCCCTGAATTAGCCCAGATTTTCCTGAAGAGATGTTCTGAATTGACTGGATTGCCTAAAGTTGAGCTTTCAGCAGATGCTTTAACAACTTTGCAAACTTATGATTGGCCAGGCAACATAAGAGAATTGCGTAATTTGATGGAGCGACTTATGATTATGATGCCACCAAATGTTTCTGAAGCTATACGAACCGACATGCTACCTTCAAATATTGGCCAAAATGCGCCTGGATTATTGAAAGTTGACACGCAAACTGATATTATTAGTTTACCTCTTAGAGAAGCTAGAGATTTGTTTGAAACTCAATATTTGCAAGCGCAATTAATGAGATTTGGTGGAAATATAAGTCGAACAGCTGGATTTGTAGGTATGGAACGAAGTGCGCTTCATAGAAAGTTAAAACAACTAGGAGTTACTTCTTCAGAAGAAAAAAATAACAACATTTAAATGCTCATAGTAATCATTTAAATTATCAAGCACAATAAATTAACGAAGGGCTAGTTGTGTCAAAAGAACCATATCAAAATATTCAGGATGTTTTTTTAAATCAATTAAGACGTTCAAAATTATCGGTCACAGTATTCTTGGTGAATGGGGTCAAACTTCAAGGGATTATTTCAGGTTTTGATAATTTTTCCATTCTACTAAGGAGGGATAGTCATTCTCAACTTGTTTATAAACATGCTGTTAGTACAATTATGCCTTCGACACCGATACAGTTACCATCTAATTCATCTGATGAAACCAAAGCTGACTAAATAAACTGTTAAATCTGGAGAAACTCAATCGAAAAAGCAGCCATTATAGTTCCGTGGAACAGTCATATACATCGTAGTGGTAAAAGGACTTCTCAATCAAGACTTGAAGAAATAGTTGGATTAGCTTCCTCAATTCAGCTTGATATTCGTCATCAGGAAATTTTTAATTTAAAAAGTTATCGTTCTTCTACTCTAATTGGTAAAGGCCAAATAGCATATTTAAAAAATGTTTTGAAAGAAAAACAAGTAACAATTACTATATTTGATACAAAACTTAGCCCTATTCAGCAACGGAATCTTGAAGAAGAACTTTTGTGTAAAATTATTGATCGAACTGCTTTAATTTTAGATATTTTTGGTGAAAGAGCTCAAACTAAAGAAGGGGCCTTACAAGTTGAACTTGCTCATTTACAATATCAAAGAAGTCGATTGGTTCGATCTTGGACGCATTTAGAACGTCAAAGAGGAGGGTTCGGCTTTTTAGGAGGACCTGGAGAGACGCAAATTGAAGCAGATCGGCGCTTGATTGATGAACGTATTATCAAATTAAAAAAAGATTTAGAACGCGTGCGTCGTACACGAGGTTTGCATCGAGATGCAAGACGACGATTACCCTTTCCAATTATTGCCCTAGTGGGGTACACGAACGCAGGGAAATCTACACTTTTTAATAGACTTACGCATGCAGATGTTTATGCACAAGATCAACTTTTTGCTACTCTAGATCCGACCATGAGAAAAGTAGTATTGCCATCGGGAAGAAACGTTATTTTTTCTGATACAGTAGGGTTTATAAGTGATTTGCCCACTGAACTTATAGCGGCATTTCGTGCAACCCTAGAAGAGACAGCAGAAGCAGATATTATTTTACATGTGCGAGATATTGCACATCCAGAATCTAATGAACAACGCTATGATGTAAATCAGGTACTTGAAACTATGGCCAAAAATGGTATTTTAAAGCCAGATTGGGAAAAAAATACCATTGAAGTGTTGAATAAGATTGATAAAGATTTCTCGCACGATTGGTCAAATTCAAGTAATCACATAATCGGTTTATCTGCTTTAACAGGTCTTCATGTGGAAAAGTTACTGGATCTTATTGATCAAAAACTATCCGTGATGAGAGAGGAATTTCATTACACCATTCCTTTGAACAACGGGGCTGCTCTTTCTTGGCTCTATCGTCATGGAGAAGTTATCTATCGAAAAGATAAAAATACATCGTTTTGTTTAACGGTTCGCTTATCAGCTTCTGATCGTTCTCGTTTTGAAAAACAGTTTATTTTAAAAATTAATTAAATATTTTTTTCATAAATGCGGTGAACTTTGCAAGGTTCAGGAGCAATACGTTCAATCAAGTGTCTCATTCCTTTATTGGTTTCCAAAATCCAGCCTAATTCGACCATTTTATAGGGCAAATTTTCTCCTCGGTTGAAAAGCTCAGAAATAATAAGTGAAGGCATTAAAGCTCCCATGGCGGTATTACGAATGGATTGACTAATGCCAAGCAATATAACTCTTGCAGACTTGAATTGATGACATTTTAGTTTTGTGATTATTTTTAACCAACCTAAGGGCGAAGGGGTTGGGCCTGTAAACTTAATAATGTCATATAAATTAGGTACAATTAATGCTACAGCAACCGGTATTTTGTTATATTCAATCAAAACGTAATCGTCTGGCTTTAGCATTGTTTTTAGATCTTTTACCAAATGAGTCATTTCAATAGGGGTTATGGGCACAAATCCCCAATTATCTTGCCAAGCATCGTTATAAAGTTGTCTGACAATTTCACCATCGCGAATAGTGTGTTTCTTGTCCCATTTGCGTATAGTAATATTTTCTGAATTTTTCCTAGTTAATGGTATAGTCGAGGGAACTTTATGTAGTTTTTTTACTTTATTAGTTAACTTCATTTGATAGCTGACCAAATCCATTGCTTTTGTAAGGCCAACTTTTTCAATATGTTCAGAAATCCACTTAGGATGCCACGGCATTCCAATCATAGGAATGCTTGATTGGCCCTCAATCATAGTACCAATTTCTGAATTAGTACTGAGGACATAAGGGCCTCTTATTTTTTCCATTCCACGTTTTTTTAACCATTCGCAAGCTGCATCAATTAGTTTTTTTACCACAATTGGATCATTAATTGTATCGAGAGCTCCGAAAAATCCAATAGGTTTTTTCCATTGTCTTAAAGCTGTTGGATCAATATGCGCTGAAATTCTTCCTACTACTTGATTAGATTTGCAAGCTAAAAAATAATGTACGATACCGTATCGAAAAAAAGGGGATTTTTTTGGATGCAATAATTCCTTTGATTGATAATCCAATGGGGGAACATATTCAGGGCATTGATGGTAAAGCAGTCGAGGTAAACGAATGAATATTGAAAGTTGCTTATGGCTTGTTACAGATTTAATGGTTACGTGCTCGGCTTGAGGACTGTCTAAAGTCATTATTTTAACCAACAATTTTTAATAAAACGTATGAATATGAGCTTAGTTTGAAATTAGCATAAAGTAAGCTAGTTTTAAAAAATAGTTATATAAAGAGTTTTTATTCTGATAGATAGAGAATTCTCCTAGTTGCAATAAGAAATTAATAAAATGTTTAAAGTATTTAATCCAAAATCGATTTTAATTACGGGAGCGTCAAGCGGTATTGGTAAAGCGCTTGCCTTATATTATGCCAAGTCAGGGGTGACGCTGTTTTTGTGGGGTCAATCAGAAAAAAGATTGCAAGAGACAAAAAAATATTGTGAACGTATAGGAGCAACGGTATTTATTTGTGCGCTCAATTTGTCCATCCCTTCCAATGCTTTGGAGAAATTGAATGAGATTTTGGCCCATACTTTTTTAGATTTAGTTATTCTGGCAGCTGGTTCAGGAGATATAAAAAATCAAAAATATATTTTAGAAGAACCCAGTCAAATTTTTTATATGGCACAATTAAATTACGTTACGCCTTGCCTAATGGCAACCGAAATAGCTAATCAAATGATACAAAAAAAAATAAATGGACGAATAGTTTTCTTAGGCTCTGTCGCTGGATTCCATTCTTTGCCTTTTGCTTCTGCTTACTGCAGTTCCAAAGCAGGCCTTTGGCGATTTGCACAGTCTTTACATTTATCTCTTAAAAAACACAACGTATCAGTTACTTTGATTACACCAGGTTTTATTGATACTCCTTTAAGTCAAAGATTAGAATGCAATAAATTAGGGATGTTAAAGTTAGAAAAAGCCATTCAACGTATTACGAAAGCGATCGAAACCAATAAAAGGGAATTGATTATTCCTAAGTTTTTTATTCTTTTAAAGTGGATTGATTTGTTATCACCCAATTGGCTCAAAGATTATATCTTTTTACATTTAAAGGTAAAACAAAATGATAGGGTTTTGTAAACAAGGTCCGGGAGGGAATTGAACCCCCGTAAACGGATTTGCAATCCGCTGCATGAGCCACTCTGCCACCGGACCCTAGCTAGTGATAGTTAGTAAATGTCTATATCATCTACAAATGATAAAAGGTCAAGAAAAAAATAGACACAATCTTTTCTTTTCATCTTAAGTGAATTCGTGATAATTAATTTAAACTACACATTGAATTTTGGGAAATTAATGAATTTTTCGTCGTCTTATTACCAACAATTTAGACAAAATATGGTTGAAAATCAGTTACGTCCAGCTGGGGTTAATCATAGACAACTTATTGAAATTATGCGTGTTTTGCCAAGAGAACAATGTGTTGAGCCGTTGTATCAAGATATGGCTTATGCGGATATGAGTTTGCCATTAGGTAAAAATCGAGTGTTCACTGAACCAAGAGTGATGGCTCGAATGATTCAGCTTGCAGAGATAAAATTAGATCAAAAGATTATGATTTTAGGTGGTTCAACAGGTTATCTAGCCTCAGTCCTATCTTTATTGGGTTCTCAAGTGATTTCCGTTGAAGAAGATGAGGATCTTTTAGCAAAAGGCAAATTGTTTTGTCTCGATTATGCGTTGAATGTTGTCTGGCACCATGGTTCTTTTTCTCAAGGCTGTCCTCAGCATTCTATGTATGATAGTATATTGATTGATGGTGCTATTCGAGAAGTGCCAGAAGAAATTTCCGAGCAATTGTTAGTTAATGGTTGTATTATATCTGTAGTAAATGAAGCAGGGCGAGCTCCTGCAGTAGCGCGTTTTGAGAAAACAATAAATGGCTTAACAAAGCGGTATAGCTTTTATGCAGATTTACCTATTTTAGGTGATTTTTAATTGCGCCAAATGCTATTTGATTAAAATAATATTAAGGGATTAATACATTAAGGTGGTTGCAATGAGACATTTTAGATATTTGGCAGTACCCTTCATTACTTTTTTAGTAAGTTCAACTGCATTTGCACAAAATTATGATGGCACGGGTTCTCCAAAGTTCATTCCTCATACATTAGAAGAAGCTTTGGCAACGGCTTACCTTACCAATCCTGATTTGCAACAAGAACGCGCTACCTTACGAGCTACGGATGAAAATGTCTCTACAGCTCGTGCAGGATGGCGTCCTACGGTTCAAACATCTCTTGCGGGCTTTATCACGCAAGGAAATAGTACAGGAAGTTCTCAATACGAAAGTTATGGACAAATTATCACGAGTCCAAAATCAATTCAAAGTTCAAATGGTCAGTTAGGTTATGCTGCTCAAGTTAGTATAACACAACCTATTTATCAGGGAGGTAAAACCACAGCAAAGACTCATCAATCAGTAAGTCAAGTTATGGCTGAGAGAGCAAAATTACTTTCTACAGAACAACAAGTTTTTACCAAAGTTGTTGATGCCTATATTGCAGTTATTGAAGGCGAGCAACTTTTACAAATTAATATTAATAACGAGAAAATATTAGCTGAACAGGTTAAAGCAACCAACCAACGTTTTATTTCCGGTGAGATTACCCGGACGGATACTGCACAAGCTGAAGCTGCCTTAGCAACAGCTAGAGCACAACGACAAACAGCCGAGGGTGCTTTAAGAGAAGCACAAGCTACTTATACCCAAGTCGTAGGCATTGCACCAGCACCCAATTTAAAACCTCCTCAACCTCTTGTTCTTCCGGTTAAAACCGAGCAGGAAGCAATTGCCAAAGCAGCCTCTAATAATCCTGATGTTATAACTGCTTTATTCACCGAAGCAGCACAAAAAGCAGCGGTAAATGTTGCTATCTCTGAAATTATGCCAAAGATTAATGCAAATTTGGCCTACATGCGGTTTAAAGATCAAGGTGTGGGTCAAAATATGCAAGACAGCAAAATGGGGACGTTACAGATGACACTCCCAATTTATCAAAGCGGTTCCGAATATTCTGCTATACGTCAAGCAAAACAACAGGCCCAAGCAGCTCATCGTCAAGTTAGTTCGCAAAGACGAACAGCTATGCAATTGGCTGCATCAAATTGGCAAAAGTTACAGGCGGCTAGAACTTCCATTGCTAGTAATCGTGCGGCGATTGCGGCTAATATAGTTGCTTTGGCTGGAGTAGAAAAACAAGCCGTTGTGGGGACGAGTACAACCTTAGAAATGTTGCAACAACAACAAACTTTGTTAAGTTCTCAAAATGCGCTTATACAGAATTTGGGTAGTATGGTTGCTTCTTCTTATGCAGTGGCTGCCGCAATTGGTCGATTAACTGCTCAAGATTTAAAATTAAATGTACCGCATTATGATTATACAGCATATTACAATGCTGTTAAAAATAAGTGGTGGGGTATAAGCGATTATGCCCAAGATCAACCAGGTCGTTAGCACATTAGTAATTTTCTATAATCTAAAATTAATTTATTGAGTTTATGTTAAACAAATTTTTTTCCCCAGCGTCTGTTGAAGATGAGATTTATAAAATTTGGGAGCAGTCTGAGTATTTTGCCGCTCATCCTGAATACGTAAGTAAAACACCTTTTACCATTATGATTCCGCCACCTAATGTCACTGGTACTTTGCATATGGGGCACGCGTTAACCATGACATTACAAGATATCGTTGTTCGGTGGAGAAGGTTGCAAGGCTATGATGTGTTGTGGCAACCTGGAACCGATCACGCAGGTATATCAACACAACTTGTTGTGGATCGCAAATTATCGCAGCAAGGAATTGATCGAAAAAAAATCGGCCGTGATGCGTTTCTTGAGCATGTGTGGCAGTGGAAGAAAGAGTCAGGCGGGGAAATTACCAAGCAGTTAAGACGATTAGGTGCTTCTTTAGATTGGAAACGCGAACGGTTCACCCTTGATGATGGTTTATCCGAAGCGGTAAAAAAGGTATTTGTGACGCTTTATCGAGAAGGGTTAATTTATCAGGATAGACGCTTGGTAAATTGGGATCCTCATTTTCGCTCAGCTGTTTCCGATTTAGAAGTTGAGAATAAAGAAATTAATGGGCATCTTTGGTATATTCGATACCCTATTGAGGGATCAAATCAGCATTTTATAACCGTCGCGACCACTCGACCTGAAACGATGCTGGGGGATGTTGCAGTGGCTGTGCATCCTAGCGATGAACGGTATAAACAGTGGATTGGTCGTTATGTACGTTTGCCGCTTACAGAACGCGTTATTCCTATTATCGCTGATGAATATTCAGATCCAAGCAAAGGTACAGGGGCGGTTAAGATTACACCTGCACACGATTTTAATGATTTCGAGGTTGGCCGACGTCATAATCTAGAGCTTATAACTATTTTAGATGCAGAAGCAAATATTGATCTTCATGAAATTAAAGAAGGTGACAAAACAGTTTTTCTTTCTAGTCTGCAAGGTATGTCGCGGGAGAAAGCCAGAAACGCAATTATTGAAAAACTAGAGCAATTGGCGCTTTTGGAAAAAGTAGAAACTTATCGTCATCAAGTTCCTCATGCTGAACGAAGTGGAGCTATCATTGAGCCAAGGCTAACGACGCAGTGGTATTGTGACGCGGCAACCCTTTCAAAACCTGCTATCAAAGCGGTGCAAGATGGTCGTATACAGTTCGTTCCCAAGCAATGGGAAAACACGTATTTTGCTTGGATGAAAGAATTAAAACCTTGGTGCATTAGTCGTCAGCTTTGGTGGGGGCACCAAATACCTGCATGGTATGGGCCAGACGATACTGTTTTTGTTTGTTATGATGAAAAAGAAGCAGAAGAACAGGCACTTAAGCACTATGGTTCCACACAGGTTTTGCGTCGAGACGATGATGTTCTTGATACGTGGTTTTCTTCAGCATTGTGGCCATTTACAACCCTAGGATGGCCAGAAAATACTCCCGAATTACAACGATATTATCCGAGCAATGTGCTCATCACGGGATTTGACATCATCTTTTTTTGGGTTGCCCGCATGATGATGATGGGAATGCATTTCAAAAAAGATGTTCCTTTTCATACGGTTTATCTGCATGGGTTAGTTCGAGATGAAAAAGGGCAGAAAATGTCCAAAACCAAGGGAAATGGTATAGATCCCTTGGAGATCATTAACGAATATGGTGCCGATGCGATGCGTTTTACCGTTTGTGCATTAACGGGTCCAGGTAGAGATATAAAGTTAGGGAAGAAAAGAATTGAAGAATACCGTTCTTTTATTACCAAAATATGGAATGCTGCTCGCTTTTGTGAGATGAATACTGTATTTCTTAAGGAGGATTTTTCTCTGGAAGGGATAGCTTTTCCTTTAAACCGTTGGATACTTAATGAACTTTCCAACGTTATTCTTAAAATTGATCAGTCTCTAGAAGCTTATCGATTTGATGAATATGCTTCGCTTTGTTATCATTTTACGTGGGATAAATTTTGTGATTGGTATTTGGAATTTGCTAAAATAGCTTTCAAAAGTGATGATGTTCATTTAGTTTCTGAAACTCGATCGGTAAGTGCTTATATTTTAAAGAATTTATTGATTGTTTTGCATCCGATTATTCCTTTTGTTACCGAGGAACTATGGTCAGCGTTTTCTTTTGGCGACAAGGGAACGTTAATGATTGCTCAATGGCCCGACTTCAAAAAATGTGGAGGTTTGGACAATCAGCAGTCCGTTCAAGAAATTAATTATATCATCACTCTTATCTCTCAATTAAGAGGGTTGCGATCGGAAATTGGGGTTCCATCAGCAAAATTTATTCCATTGTTGATCAAAGATATTCAATCTGAATTCTTTGTTATTATACAACGATGGTCTGAAACAATCAAACGCATGGTTAAAATTGCTTCCATAGAAGTAGTTCAAGATTTTTCTTCAAAAAATTCTATACAGACAAGCATTCATGGAGCAACATTTATTTTTCCTCTTGAAAATATTGTTAATTTTGACAAAGAAAAGAACAGACTCTCTAAAGAATTATTTAAGTTAAGCCAAGAATTAGAAAGAATTCAAAATAAGTTATCAAATGAAAATTTTATGAAAAAGGCCAAAGCTGAAATCATTCAAGAGACGCGAGAGAGAGTAGTTAAACTCCAAAGCGAAGAAAATCGTTTAAAGCTAGCTTTAAATCGTTTTCAATAAAATAAGGATAAGTATGTTATTGTATTAAAAAATACTGTGGAGCTGCTAGGCACATATCGTGATTTAAATAGTTGGGGTCGTTGTTATTAATGGAGGAGGTACAAATTGGTTCAACCTGACGAAATTAATAAAAAACTAGAGACCATTGTTTTAGGAGGCGGCTGTTTTTGGTGTTTAGAGGCAGTCTATAAAAATTTTAAATTTATTTGTAAAATTGAACCGGGTTATGCAGGGGGTCATTTTGTATCGCCTACATACGAGGAAGTGTGTAAAGGACAAACAGGTCACGCAGAAGTTGTAAGAATTACTTTTGATTCTTCCTCTATATCCTTAGAAGAAATGTTATACATATTTTTTCTCATCCATGATCCTACGACGGTTAATGCTCAAGGTATGGATATAGGATCACAATATCGTTCTATAATTTTACCTTCAACCCTTGATCAAATGAAACGTGCATTTGCCGTTAAAAAGAAGATTGAAGAAGAAAAAATATGGTCTTTGCCTATTGTGACTGAGTTTAAAATGCTTGAGCAATTTTATCCCGCAGAATTCGAGCATCAAAATTATTACGAGTTGCACCATGAAGCAGCTTACTGTCGTGCTGTAATTGCTCCAAAGGTGCTAAACGCTCGTAAAAAATTTTTTAGGTTTTTAAAGAATTAACTTTAGTCATGTATGGTCTTATCATCTTTGTCTAAGAAAAATTGATCCGCTTCTTCATCAAAATCAAAGATCTCAGCATAACGTGCCCATCCAATAATGGTGGAGAGGGTTTCTCTGGCGTAATCGCGTGACATATTGTCTTGTAATTCGTCTCTAAAACGCTCTGCACTTGCTTTATGGTTAGGTCGTTCATCCAATACATCTCGAATAGCACGCATCAAAGGCACATTTTTAAAAACGCTATGCCTAAAAATTCGTTTTCGATCTTCGTTCTCTGCGTTGACCAATTGTTTACCCAAATCACTGAGAACGATGTCCCCTTCAGCCATCACTGCAAATTTTAACATTTGCAGTGCCTCACCAATTGGAAGCAAATCGTCTAGCTCCATTTGTAAACTTTGTGCAAGTTGAGGCATATCAGCTTTTCCGGAGTAGGGTTCAGCTAATAAAGCTTCCAACATTCCCATCATTAAACTCATCGATATTAAAGGCAAGGCAGTAAAAGGAGATTGATTATTTACCGTATTTACATTTTTTTCTTCAAAGTTGTTTGAAATTGTTTGTGTAAGCAACGTATAGACGCGGTCAACAAATTGACGAAATGCTGGGGCTTCTCTATTGCGTGGGCGGGGAAAGGGTACAGCAATCTCTTTGACAACGCGACCAGGATTTGATGAGAAAATTAAGATTCGATCGCACATTAATACGGCTTCTTCAATACTATGTGTTACCATAAGGATTGATTTAACGGGTAATTTTTTTTCTACCCATAAATCAATGAGATCGGTTCTTAAATTCTCTGCGGTCAAAACGTCTAAGGCAGAAAAGGGTTCATCCATTAGCAGCAAATCAGGATGTACTACCAATGCTCTGGCTAATCCAACACGTTGACGCATACCACCCGACAATTCTTTTGGATAAGCTTTTTCATATCCGCCAAGTCCAATCAAATCAATGGCTTCTTCTGCTAAACGTTGGCACTCTTTTTTAGGAACGCGCTTGGCTTCTAAACCGATTTGCACATTGTCTTGCACGGTTAGCCAAGGAAAAAGTGCAAACGATTGGAAAACCATTGCAATTCCTTCAGCTGGTCCTTGCAATAATTTATTCCTCCAACGAATTTCACCTTTTGTAGGAGAAAGTAGCCCAGCCATTATGCGAAGTAGAGTGGATTTCCCTGACCCAGAGCGTCCGAGTAACCCTACAATTTCGCCACTTTTAATGGTTAGCTCAACGTTGTCCAGTACGATTAGTTGAGAATTATTGTCTTTAGGATAGGATTGTTGACAATTTTTGACATCGATAAGGATTTCTTGGTTTGTATTTGTATTCATAGGATTTTTCTCTTAAGCGATTGCAAAACGACGTTTTGAGTAATTGTATAGGGGCTGCCATAAGATGTGATTAAATAAAATTACATAGGCGGACATAACGACCATGCCTAAACCTAGTTTGAACATGTCACCACTACTGGTTGCGAGCGATATATATGCACCAAGTCCATCAGCAACTAAGGTGGTTTTTCCCCAACTTGCTAATTCTGCAGCAATTGTAGCATTCCATGCCCCACCGTAAGCGGTGAGAGCACCAGTTACGTAGTATGGAAATACTGCTGGTATTATAATTTTAAACCACCAAAGTTTGCCTTTGATGTTAAAGTTTTTGGCAACTTCGCGTAGATCACCGGGAAGCGTAGAAGCCCCCGCAATGACATTAAACAAAATATACCATTGTGCCCCTAGAATCATAAGAGGTGTTAACCATATGTTGCTATTTAGATTGTAATGTACGATTGCCATGACAAAAAATGGAAACAATAAGTTGGCTGGGAAAGCGGCCAAAAATTGGCTGATAACTTGGCTTTTTTTTGCCCATTCTGGACGTAACCCGAGCCAAATCCCTATTGGTAACCAAATAATACTCGCTACCACTAATATAATGGCAATACGAACGAGTGATAAAATTCCTAACCAAAATACATGCAAAGCCTCAGCCATGGTCCATTGTTGATGCAAAGAATTATAGATGTAATAGGCAAACCCGACGGTCAATACAATGACAAAAGGAATATAGAAAATATCGATTACTTTAGAAGGAACTTTGTATTTATTGACAGAAAAAGGGCGCTTACCGATGGGTAACATAGCTATAGCGTGATTCATCATAGCTATATGATCGTTTAACCAACGAATAAAACTCGTGCGTTGGAAAAATTTTAATAGCCATGGCGTTTTAGAATAATCGCTTTGGGTGGTTTCAAATCTAAATTTTTCAGCCCAAGCAACCAATGGACGAAATAAAAGCTGATCGTATACTAATATAACTAAAAACATGGCAATTATTGCATAGTATATAGCATTAATATTACTTTGGCTGATGGCTTCTGCGGCATAAGAGCCTATGCCAGGAAGAACAATATCTTTGTTGTTGACCGTTACGGTTTCGGAAAAAACGATCATGAACCAACTGCCAGACATAGACATCATGGTATTCCAGATAAGTCCAGGCATTGCCGCAGGGGCTTCTAATTTCCAAAAACGTTGCCAACCGGTAAGGCCAAAGCTTTGGGCAACTTCACTCATATCTTCGGGAATTGTCTTTAATGTTTGATATAAACTTAACGCCATATTCCAAGCTTGAGCAGTAAATATTGCAAAAACTGCAGCTAATTCTACGCCCAATATTTTGCCTGGAAACAAATTCATGAAGAAAACGATCGTAAAGGTCAGAAATCCTAAAACAGGTACAGACTGCAATATATCGATAATAGGAATAAGTATACGTTCTGCTCTTTTACTTTTTGCTGCAAGTACACCGTAGGTAAATGTAAATATTAACGACGCTATTAAAGCAACGAACATACGTAACGTAGTTAATAATGCATAGCGTGGAAGATATCTTGGTTCTAAGTGTATAACTTCTGCCGTAGGCATATAAATGTGCCGCGTTGCGGATGCAATTGTAATTCCTGTAGCGATGATGAGCAATATGGTGAACACATCAAAGAAATTAGGTTTTGCACGTATGGCAACGCTGGCGGGGATATTTTGGTTTGCCATAAGACCCGCCTCTATCCTTGTTTATAATAGATTATTAGAGAACGAAAAATGATTTCGTCACGAAAAAAAGGTAAGTATTATTTGTGGAGATTTCGGGGAATCTATATTCCCGTACTGCCGAAACCGCTACACGATCGTTCGGTAGCGTCAAGATTTTCGACTTCACACCAATTATATTTGACTACAGGGATTAAAATTGCTTGAGCAATACGCATACCGCGCTCAACAATGAAACTGTTATGATCTGTATTTATAAGAACAACTTTTATTTCGCCACGATAGTCTTCGTCAATCGTGCCAGGTGTATTTAAAAGAGTGATTCCATAATTAAAAGCAAGACCAGAACGAGGGCGAATTTGTAGTTCAAACCCAGAAGGTAAAGCAATTTGAAGCCCAGTAGGTATTAAAGCCCTGTCGTAAGCTTTAAGAATTACAGGTTCAGTAACAGCAGCACATAAATCCATACCGGCTGAACCAAAAGTAGCATAAGAGGGTAAAGGTAAATTTTTGGCATGTTCCAAACGTTTTACCATCACAGTAGTATAGGGTGTTAAGGTCATAACGTACCCCTTATGATTAAGCGAAAAAATTTATTATTTCTTGAGTTATTAATCGACCAATATGTTTTTTATCGGCCCGACATAAATGTTGCATACCAGAGGAAGTTATGATTGTCACCTCATTTTCTACTCCTCCCATAATTTTTGTGTTTTCTTTCACATCGTTAACGATAATCCAGTCACATTTTTTGCGCTCTCTTTTAGCTTTAGCGTTCTCAATAATATCATGCGTTTCCGCCGCAAACCCAACCACAAGTCTAGGGCGTTCAAGGGTTTCGCTGGATATCCAAGCTAAAATATCTTTGTTAGGGGTAAGTTCTAAAGCTGGTGGAGGATTATTAAAATCCTTTTTTATTTTTTTAGAAGAATAATTTTTTATTTTCCAATCACTTACCGCAGCCGTCATAACAGCAATATCTACTGGCAGTACTTTGGAACAAGTACTTAGCATCTCATCGGCTGTATTTACTGGAATTACCGCTACGCCATTTGGAGGGGAGAGGTTTACAGGACCAGAAATCAAGGTAACTTCGGCTCCAGCTTTTTGCAAATATTCAGCAATAGCATAGCCTTGCCTGCCTGAAGAGCGGTTCCCTATAAAACGTACAGGATCAATAGGTTCGTAAGTAGGACCAGCGGTAACTAAAGCTTTTTTACCGCTCAGCACTCCAGTGTTTGCAAAAGCAAATTTTATGTTTTTAATGACAGTTTCAGGAGAAGATAATTTGCCTAATCCTTGTTCACCACAAGCAAGGTCCCCCGAATCGGGACCAATAAAATGAATGCCTGCGTTTTTAAGGCAAATGATATTACGTTGAGTTGCCTCATTTTCCCACATTTTATTATTCATTGCGGGGGCAATATACAGAGGAGTCGTGGAAGGTTTTGCAAGTAAAAGTGTTGATGCCAGATCATCAGCCATACCATAAGCAAGTTTTGCTATTAAATTTGCGCTTGCAGGATAAATAACAATAATATCCGTTTTACGACTTAAGGTTATATGATCAATTGTGCTTTCAGAATCCAAAGAAAATAGATCTTGATGTACCTTCTTACCGCTCAGTGTCTGTAGGGATAAGGGGGTTACAAACTGTTCCCCGCCTTTTGTAAGTACACAGGTTACTGAAAAATCATTTTTTTTGCATAGACGAATGAGTTCAAGGGATTTATAAGCGGCAATACCACCGCTAACAATTAATAATATGTGTTTACTCATTTTCATTCTTTATTTTATATACGCCAGCCGGAATGTATGCACGCTATTCCTCCTGACAGGTTTTTATACGTAACGTTTTCCATCCCCGCTTCTTCCATCATAGATTTTAATTTTTCTTGGTTCGGAAAGGTTCGTATACTTTCGGCTAGGTATTGATAGCTATCTCTATCATGAGCAACCAATTGACCAATGCGGGGTAACGCTTGAAAGGACCATACATTGTAGAGTCGTTCCAATGTTGGTAAGGTTACTTTAGAAAATTCTAAGCAGAGAAACCTGCCCCCTGGTTTTAAAACTCTTTTGGCTTCAGATAAAACTTTTTCTTTGTGTGTACAATTTCTTAATCCGAATGAAATGCTAACACGATCAACGGATTGATCAGATAAAGATATGTGTTCACCATCGACACAGAATAGGTGAATATTGTTTATGAACCCCTGATCAAGTGATCGAGTTTGTCCAATTTTAAGCATATTGTAATTTATATCTGTCAAATAGGCTTTACCACCACCATTTTTTAACCAACCAAAAGAAATATCCCCTGTTCCACCAGCAAGATCCAAAAGCGTTAGGCTTGGTCGTGGAGATAATTCTTTCAAGAAAATATGTTTCCAAATACGATGTATACCGAGTGACATTAAATCGTTCATAATGTCATACTTGTAGGCAACACTGTCAAAGACAGCTTTCACAAGCGTTGGTTTTTCTTTGCTTTTAACCGTACGAAAACCAAAATCTGTATTTAAATTTTCTTCCTCATAAGAAGAAGGATGTGTGCTATCGTTCATGATTTTATACTACACAGAGAAAATAATGCCAGAATTACCTGAAGTGGAAATAGTCAAGAAGAATTTAGAGGATAAACTTAAAAAACAGACCATTGTGTTTGCAAAATGTCATCGTGAAACACTCCGTATCCCTCTATCTAATTCTTTGTCTACTCATATTATTGGGGCAAGGATGATGATTTTTACCCGACGGGGTAAATATATATCAATAGAGTTAAATAACCAACTGACAATTTTAATTCATTTAGGGATGTCTGGGAAAATTATAATAAACTCTATGGAAAATAGGGATAAATTAACACCAGCTAAACATGAACATTTTACCCTTTTAACCAAAGAAGGTTATTCTGTACACTATATAGATGCCAGACGTTTTGGTTTAATTGATTTATATAACAGCTCTGAAGTTCATCCCTTGTTGAGAAAGATGGGGCCAGAGCCTTTAGTATCCAGTCAAGCATTAGATAAACTTTGTTCTGAATTGAAAAAAAGAGCTAATGCCTCTAAAGTTCCTATCAAAAATTTGCTTTTAGATCAGCACATTATTGCTGGATTAGGAAATATATACGTGTGTGAAGCTTTGTTTTTAGCTAAAATATCTCCGTTAAGACGCTTTAACACGTTGTCTGATCTCGAGATATTAAAATTAATCAAGGCAATACAAAGTGTGCTTAAGCAAGCTATTCATGCAGGAGGATCAAGCATGCGTGATTATGTGCACGCTGATGGTAAAAAAGGGAACTTTCAATTTTGTTGGTATGTTTATAATAGAGAAAATCAGTTTTGCAAACGGTGCTTAAAATTTGGAAAATCCAATTTTATCAAACGTGTGAAACAGTCAGGCAGGTCAAGCTTTTATTGTGAATATTGTCAGCATTAACAGTGATTATTTTCTTGACGAAGCTTTATTAAATCAGTAAGAACCAGTTAATTGCATGTCTAGGTAACAAATATTATTAATGAGGTAATGGGAAATCAATGGCGAATATCGCATCTGCGCGTAAACGCATACGTCAAACTTTAAAACGTACTGAACGTAACAAAGCGCGTCGTTCAAGAGTGCGTACGTTTATAAAAAAAGTAGAGGAAGCTGTTTTGGCTGGAAATAAAGAGGAAGCCAATATAGCCTTTAAAACTGCTCAACCTGAATTGCAAAGAGCATGTTTAAAAGGAGTGATGCATAAAAACACGGTTGCACGTAAACTGTCACGCTTGTCACAGAAAATAAAAAAATTAGCATCTGTCTAATAGCGTCTTTTGTCTTAATTTAATGTTGTTTCCATAAACCGTTGAGTTTATTAAGGTATTGTTTAAAACGTTATCCGTTCCATTTGGATAGCTCTAACGGTAATTGGTTCTTTATTAAATGTAAGAAGGGGTATATTATCCGCTATAACACTTAACCTATATCAATGAGCCTCTGAAAAGATGTCCGAATTCCCAAAAGAATCTGAACAAGTCAATTTGTCTTTGCAAGATGCTGATCCAACGACGTTAAAATCAATTTTGAGTATTCATTGGAATCGTATTTGCAATCGATTGAAATCTGAGGTAGGGGACGTTGAGTATCGTACGTGGCTTCAACAGATAATTTTAGGTGAAATAGAAGAAGACGAACTTACACTTTATCTTCCCACACGCTTTCTTCGGGATTGGGTTAGAGCGCAATATAATTCTAAGCTTAATCAACTATGGAATATGGAACTTCCACAAATACGACGTGTTGAGTTAAGTTTATTAGAACAAACTGGATCTTCTGATACGAATCTTGAAGATTCTCTTACGAAGTCCAGTGAAAAAAAATCACTTCACATTCCTACAAAAAGTAAGTTGTTTACCAATTCTGCCGTGAGCAAAAATTCATCAAATTCTGCGTCAAGCGAAGAGGAAGTGAAGACAGGATTACAACATCAACTGGATCCACGTTTTACTTTTGATAATTTTGTTGTAGGTAAACCTAATGAATTTGCATATGCATGTTCAAGGCGTGTCGCCGAAAAGCCATCCAGCCCTGGTTTTAACCCGTTATTTTTATATGGCGGAGTTGGGTTGGGAAAAACACATCTTATGCATGCTATTGGATTTGAATTAGCCAAAGTTGGAAATATATCTGTATCTTATATGTCGGCAGAAAAATTTATGTACCGATTTATAGCTTCGATACGATCGCAATCTACTATAGAATTTAAAGAAGAATTACGTTCTGTCGATGTATTGATGATTGATGACCTTCAGTTCCTTATTGGTAAAGATAATACCCAAGAAGAATTCTTCCATACATTTAACGCGTTAATTGATGCGGGTAGACAAATTATTGTTTCTGCTGATAAATCGCCTTCTGATCTTTCAGGTTTAGAAGATCGATTGCGTACCCGTCTTGGGTGCGGTATGGTGGCGGATATCCACGCAACCACATACGAGCTTCGTATATCCATACTTGAAGCCAAAGCAGCATGTGCGAATGCAATTATTTCTTCGAAAGTAATGGAATTTTTAGCGCATAAAATTACGTCAAATGTTCGAGAGCTCGAAGGAGCGCTTAATCGATTGATAGCGCATGCCAACTTGTTTGGTAGACCTATAACCTTGGAAGCAACTCAAGAGGTTCTGCATGATATCTTAAAGTCCCATGAACGACGTGTTACTATTGAGGAAATTCAACGTAAGGTTGCTGAACATTGTAATATAAGACAAACCGATATGACTTCGGCAAGAAGAGCCCGTGCTGTGGCAAGGCCCAGGCAGATTGCTATGTATTTGGCTAAACTGCTTACAAGCCGTTCACTTCCTGAAATTGGCCGGAAATTCGGAAATCGTGATCATACAACTGTCATGCATGCGATCAGTCGAGTTTCGGATCTGATGGAAAAAGATAGTAGTTTTGCGGAAGATGTTGAATTATTGCGCAGAATGCTTGAGACTTAACGATATTTTTGTCAAGTTATTTTATTAAGTAAATTCATTGCTTTAAAGTTTAAACTATTGAGTAGGTAATAAATCCATGAAGCTAAAAGTTGAACGTGCAATTTTACTCAAGGCACTTGCCCATATACAGAGCGTGGCTGAAAAACGTAATACAATACCTATTCTTGCAAACGTCCTTATTGTGTGTGGCGATAATCAGTTGACATTAACGGCCACGGATATGGAAATTGCTATTGTTGAAACTATAGCGGCTGAGATTCTCGAAGAGGGATCAGTAACCGCTCCGGCTTCGGTTCTTTATGAAATAGTCCGTAAACTTCCAGAAAATGCTATGATTGAGCTTTATCATACCAGCGAGGATACACCGTTGTCATTACGTGCTGGTAAATATGCCACCAGTTTAAATGTCATAAGTGTTGAAGATTTTCCGAGTATGACCTCGGATATGTTTCCTCATCGTTTTACTTTAAGCGCAGAGATTTTAAAAAAACTTATAGAACAGACACGATTTGCGATTTCGACAGAGGAGACACGTTATTATTTGAATGGAATTTATATTCATATAAAGCAGGACGATGGTGGGGAGAGCAAATTGTGTGCGGTAGCAACTGATGGTCATCGACTAGCTCGGGTTGAGTCGCAAGTTCCTGAAGGTGCTTCAACAATACCGGGTGTGATTATTCCTCGTAAGACGATCTATGAAGTTTATAAGCTGCTTGAAGATTCAACAGAAACTGTCGAAATTTCCTTATCTGAAACCCGTATTCAATTTAAATTGGGTAAAGTTACCTTAACTTCTAAATTGATTGACGGAACCTTTCCTGAGTATGAAAGAGTTATTCCTAAAAATAACACAAAAATTTTAAGGGTGGATAAACAGGATTTTTCAATGGCCGTTGCTCGTGTTGCGGCAATCAGTATGGAACGATCAAGGCCTGTTAAGTTATCATTGGACAATCAATCTCTTATTATATCCGCTTCGAGTGCTGATCAAGGTAATGCTAAAGAAGAGCTTGATGAAAATCAAATACATTATGACTCTGGTCCTTTGGAAATAGGATTTCAAGCACGTTATTTGAATGATATTACCGATCAAATTGATAGCCAAGTTGAGTTTATAATGGCGGATAATGCATCTCCTACAATTGTTCGCGATGTTGAAGATCTCTCCGCATTGTATGTTCTTATGCCTATGCGGGTATAAGTATGAATAGGTAAAACATATTAGCAATTTGCATGACGAGTTTAAATGGGCTTTCCTTAATTAATTTTAGAAATTATGAACGATTTATTTGGGAGCCTAAACGACAGAAAGTTGTAGTATTTGGACCTAACGGCAGTGGTAAAACGAATTTATTAGAGGCACTTTCATTATTAGTTTCAGGAAGAGGACTAAGACGAAGTTTAACGGAAGCGTTTATTAAAAACGATAAACAAGATTGTGGTTGGGGTATTCAGGCAAATATTCATAATGATTTGGTTGGTACTTATACTATTTCTACTGGATGCTTACCAAATAGCATAAAAAGACAATTTCGTTTAAATGGCCAACCTTTAAAAAATCAACACTCACTTTCTAAACATCTTTCGATCGTTTGGTTAACGCCACAGATGGACCGTTTATTTTTAGAAGGATCATCTGGACGAAGACGTTTTTTAGACCGTTTGATTTTTAGTAGTGAGTCTTATCATTCGAAAGAAATTGCTGCTTATGAAAAATCAATGTCACAGAGAAATAAATTGCTGGCAGAAAAATGTTACGATCACTTATGGTTAAATGCGATAGAAGAATCAATGGCTTGCCATGCTGTAGCAATTGCTGCAACACGTAATTTATTTGTAAAACAATTGAACCAGTTATCTTCTTTTTCTTTTCCGGACACCGAACTTGTTTTAAACTGTCCTATTTCAGAGAATCTTGATCATAATCCTGCTTTAATTGTAGAGGATAATCTACGCGAGTATTGGAAAAATAAAAGATTTGAAGATGCCGAGCATAAATTGACGCGTTATGGTGTCCATCGATCAGATGTTGTTTTTCGAGATAAATATTCCTTGTTCAATGCCAATTTAGCAAGCACGGGGCAACAAAAAGCTTTATTGGTTGGGATAATTTTAAAGCTGTGTGAATATATCAAGATAAAAGAAAAGACACTTCCTTTTTTACTTTTGGATGAACCCTTAGTTCATTTAGATGTAAATTATCGAGCTGCTCTTTTAAATACCCTTGATTGTTATGAAGGATTTGTTATTTCAACGGGTACTGATAAAGCACCTTTTGAAACTTCTGGTCAGGATTTTGAGTTTCTGAATATTGATCAAGGCATAATCGTATGAGTATTAGTTTTTCTTAGTTAAACCTGCTAAGATCAGTTTGTTTTTAATTTAGATTATCAATTAAAAAGACACATGGTAAAATGTTGCTTTGGAGCCTAACAAAATATGGATACACCTAAAGATTTTTCTCTGCACTCTTCGCCAAATTTTATTGGATCGAATGTTGAGGAAGGGTATGACGCTTCATCAATTTCTGTTCTAAGAGGTCTTGAAGCGGTTAGAAAAAGACCTGGAATGTATATTGGTGATACAGACGATGGCTCTGGTCTTCATCACATGGTTTTCGAAATTGTTGATAATGCTGTAGATGAAGCACAAGCAGGTTTTGCCGATCAATGTTTTTTGTTCCTTAATAAAGACGGTAGCGTAACCGTAAGGGATAATGGCAGAGGTATACCAATAGATACGCATTCGGAAGAAGGAATAAGCGCTGCTGAAGTCGTTTTAACGAAGCTGCATGCTGGTGGAAAATTTAATCAAAATTCCTATAAAGTTTCTGGTGGGCTTCATGGGGTTGGGGCAGCAGTAGTGAATGCGCTGTCAGAGTGGATGGAAGTTCGCATTTGGCGAAATGGTAAAGAATATTATATTCGCTTTGAAAACGGTGAAACCATACAAGCTCTTATTGAAGTAGGAGAAAGTGGAGAGCCTACAGGTACTGAGGTAACTTTTAAACCCAGTGAGGCAGTATTTACCCATATCATGTTCGAATTTAGTATCCTTACCAGGAGACTAAGAGAATTGGCATTTTTGAATTCTGGTTTGAAAATAGTATTGACGGATAATCGGGAAGAACAGCCCTTAGTTGAACATTTTCATTATCAAGGCGGATTAGAAGAATTTGTTAAATGGTTAACAAGGGCAAAAAACAATCTTATTGAGCCAATTGTAGGAAGTATTTATCACAAGAAAAGTAATATAAAAGTTGAATGCTCGTTAGTCTGGAGTGATAGTTACAATGAACACGTGGTTTGTTTTACCAATAATATTCCTCAAAAAGATGGTGGAACCCATCTGGCTGGGTTTAGACAAGCATTAACTCGTATTGTTACAAAATATTCTGAAAATATTATTAATAAAAAAGAAACTTTAGCACTTTCCGGTGAAGATATGCGCGAAGGGCTAACGGCAGTATTGTCTGTAAAAGTTCCTGATCCTAAATTTTCATCGCAAACAAAAGACAAATTGGTTTCTTCAGAAGTTCAACCTGTTGTACAAAGTTGTATTACTGATGCGCTGGGTCATTGGTTTGAAACACATCCTAAAGAAGCAAAAATTATTATTAGCAAGGCCTTGGAAGCTGCCTCAGCACGAGAAGCTGCCCGTAAAGCAAGAGAACTAACCCGTCGTAAAGGTGTTTTAGATGTTTCTTCTCTACCTGGAAAATTAGCCGATTGTCAGGAAAGAGATCCCTCAAAGTCAGAAATTTTCATTGTAGAGGGAGATTCTGCTGGCGGAACCGCTAAGCAAGGAAGAGACAGACGTTTTCAAGCTATTTTGCCTTTAAGAGGAAAAATTCTTAATGTTGAGCGTGCACGTTTTGATAGAATGTTAAATTCCGCTGAGATTGGTACTTTAATTACAGCACTAGGCACTGGTATAGGTCGGGGGAGTATTGAGCAAGGTGGTTTTTCAATCAATAAACTACGTTATCATAAAATTGTTATTATGACGGACGCGGATGTTGATGGTTCCCATATTCGTACTTTATTATTAACCTTTTTCTTTAGACAAATGCCCGAACTTATTGAGCAAGGATACGTCTATATTGCTCAACCTCCATTATATCGCGCGAAAAGAGGTAGTGACGAACGTTATCTTAAAAATGATTTTGCTTTGGAACAGTATTTGCTTGATAAATCTATCCAAAATTGCGTTTTAACACTTTCAAATAATAGAGAAATTACAGGGAGTGAATTAGTAAAAGAGGTCAACAATTATTCATTGATTATACAAAGGTTAAAGGAATTGGAAATATATGTGCCTCTATGGATATTAGAGCAGGCCGTAATTTGCGATACATTAAAATTAGATCATGAATTAATGGCCCAACATATTTTCAGTCTAGAGGAAAAGTTAGATGCTCTTTCAAAAGCGAATGAACGTAATTGGAAGGTAACCATGAACGCTGCTGGGTTAGAAATTGCTCGAACGGTAAGGGGTATTAAAGAAGTTTATTTTTTACCTCAATCCATCTTGGCTGGTAAAAATATTCGTTGGATTTATGAGCATCAGAATGTGTTGATTAGAGACTTTAGCAGTCCAGCAATGTTAAAGATTGATAATAAAGAAGAAGTTGTAAGTGGACCCAGTGACATTTATGAAAAACTAATTAACAGTGGAAAGAAAGGATTAGTTATTAATCGATTTAAAGGATTGGGTGAAATGAATGACGATCAATTATGGGATACAACGCTTGATCCAGCAACTCGAACGTTACTACAGGTTAAAGTTGGCGATAGTGAAGAAGCGGATCAAGTTTTTACCACTTTAATGGGAGATGTCGTTGAGCCAAGGCGTGACTTTATTGTAGATAATGCCTTGAAAGTTTCTAACTTAGATATATAAATGCTGGTATATCAAACAGAATATAGTAGAACTGTATTTATTAATAACAATGGAATTATTCAAACTTAATCACTATATACAGTTCATAATAGGTGTTTTTAATAAAGGGTAACGATGTTCTGTCCTTATTGTGGGAACGAGGAGACCATGGTTAAAGATAGCCGTCCTACAGAGGATGGAACGGCGATTCGTCGTAGACGTGAATGCACTAAATGTCACGAACGATTCACAACTGTTGAGCGATTACAACCTTGTGAAATTATGGTTATGAAACGTAACGGACATAGGGTTCCCTTTGAAAAAGAAAAACTTATAAGATCAATAGAATTAGCCGCTAGAAAAAGACCTATACAGGCAACACAAATAGATCAGATAGCCTGTAAAATTGAAAAACAATTTATTGATCTGGGTGAAAATGTAGTTTCTTCAGAAAAAATTGGTGAAACGGCTATGCATATGTTGAAAGACATTGATAAGATTGCTTATGTGCGTTTTGCAAGCGTTTATTGTGACTTTAAAGTAATCAATGACTTTGCCGAAATTTTACAGCAAATGGAACATCACGAAAAATAAAAATAAACTACTTACAGATTTTCATTTTTGAAAGCTTTTAAAATTAATATGACTAACGCCGAAAAAAATATATATAGACCACGCACGTTAACTCGTATAGCTTCTGTACAAGCATTGTTTCAATGGGATCAAGACAGTGAATGTTCAATGACAACCCTTATAGAGCAGTTTTTACTTTATCGGTGTAGCAATAAAAAATGTAATAAAAACGATTATGAGGATGGCAAAACCCGGATACCTAATATTGAATTATTTCGTTGTGTTGTAGAGCATTTTTATTTAAATCGTAAAAAAATTGATGAAGCTATAGTTAAAGTTCTTCCAAAAGATTGGCCTTTTGAACGTATTGATCCCATTGTTCGATCTATTCTAAGATCAGCAACCGCCGAAATGATTTTTCATGAACAAAATCCGCCTACAGCGGTTATTATTAATGAATATCTTGACGTTACTCATGCTTTTTGTGAAGGGGATGAATCTACACTGATTAATGGAGTTTTAAATCGACTGGGTAAAGAAGTAAGATTATGTTTAGATTGAGTTTTAATACTTCTAATGAGAATATTTTTTGAAAATAAAATTAGCCGCTGAATTTGAAATGATTGAAAATTATTTCAAGCCTCTTGCTGGACAAGCGGCATTGGGACTATCAGATGATGCTGCGGTATTAAATTGTGATAACAAATACGAGTTAGTCATGACAACCGATGCTATGGTGTCGGGTGTACATTTTTTCCCTGATGACAGTGGTTATTTAGTGGCTAAAAAGCTATTGAGAAGCAATTTATCTGATCTGGCTGCAATGGGGGCACAACCCTTAGGGTATTTAATGACATTATCTTTACCTGAAAATTGTTTTAAAAAATTTTGGTTTGAAAGTTTTGTCAAAGGATTGAAAGAAGATCAAGAAGAATTTGGTTTTTCACTTTTCGGAGGGGATACAACTAGAAACTCAGTGCAACAAGTTTTTTCTTTGACTATGATAGGTAAAGTAGAGAAGGGGAAAGCATTGCGACGGAATAATGCAAAACCAGGGGATGGATTATGGGTGACGGGCACTCTCGGTGATAGCGCGCTTGGACTTCTTGTTTTACAGGGTAAGATAAAGGATGAGTATAAGGAATTAGTTGATCGTTATCATATACCACAACCTCGAATAAACCTTTTTGCTAATGATTTTGCCTCTGCAGGTTTAGATATTTCCGATGGGTTCATACAAGATTTAGGTCATCTTTCTCGACAAAGTCAAGTTGGAGCTTACATTGAAGTTGATCGAATTCCTTTTTCTAGACAAGCATTAAAGCTCAAGCATGATTACTTAGAAACTTGCTTAACAGGTGGTGATGATTATGAATTGTTATTATCTATTCCACCAATGTTTGAAGAAAAAGCATTAATTTCCAGCGAACGTTCAGGAATTCCTTTGACTAAAATTGGTTGGTGCACAAAAGAACCTGAAGTAGTCATTTTTAAAGATCATTTCGGTAATTCTCTTCATTTTGAAAAAACAGGGTGGAGCCATATTTAATTTTTTATGGTTTAAAAT
>NZ_CAWUGZ010000138.1:0-3515 GCF_963921845.1 Commensalibacter sp. Nvir
CATTAATACAGTCTGGTGTGAAAAAAGATGATCACTCAACAACTTATCAATACTATTTTTATCTATTTTAAAATTTCTTAATACTTTTCCAGGTTGACCTAAAGGTTGAGATATCCTTTCTCCATTTACCAACACTATGGCACTTGGATTTCCAATAGTCACGATAAGTTCTGGATTATCTTTGGGAAATACCCATTCCTCATCAGCTTTCATTATTTTCTGAAATAAAAGGCGATGCTGCGCATCTTTAATTGCAACCCAGCTTGGAGCAAATGCCTTAAGTTTAATTTCATTTTTCACAGTCTCGTTATTAACATCCTCGTGTTTTTTCACATTTTCTGACTGTGCATTATCAAAAGAATTTTTATCTACAGAATTTACTGTAGAATCTGCTTGTTTTAGACTTTGTGGAGTAAAAATTGGTTTTGATAATGGTGCTTTGGCTTCAACTTGGGTTTCAACTTTTTTTAAATCTATATTCTTTTCTACCGATGGATTATTAGAAGAAAGAGAAACTGGTAATGATTGTTCATTGGACATTACGGATGCAATTTGAGGAGACATTACCGTTTTATTTTGATCAACATGTTTCGTAGGCACAAGAGGTATTGACTCCTCTGGAACTTTATGATGATCTGACATTTTATACCAACCAATATAAACCCCAATAACCAAAAGCAAACTAAAAAAAACCATAACCCCTGCGGGAACACCACTTTGCGGAACAGGGGCAGGGAACATAAGTTTTGGTTGATTATGGTTTTTTTGATTTTCTTCTCGAAAGCGCCTAACCAATTCATCAGCATCCAATTCCATAAATTCTGCATACGCACGCAAAAAACCTGAAGCATAGGCACCGCTGGGCAATTTATCGATTTGTCCTGCCTCAATTGCTTCTAAGAAACTCTGCCGAATGCATAAACGTCTTGAAATTTCTTCAAGACTAAGCCCTAATTCTATTCGACGGTTTTTTATTGCTTCTCCAACAAAATTACTGTCTATGCCAGATTGCAGTCGATTTGCTTCGCTCATGCCTGATAAACCTATGTGTGTTAATCACTTAAACGTTTGTATCTAGCTACTAAAGCACTCTCCGCTTGTTTGACCAATATCTCAATTATTTCTTTCACAGGCAAGATTTGTTTTACCATACCTACCGATTGCCCAGCCATAACTGACCCGTTTTCGACATCTCCATCTTTGACCGCTTTTCTTAACGCTCCGGCCCAAAAATGTTCAATACTTAATTGAGCTTCTTCTTTAGATATTTCATTATTATTAAAACGCTTAATAACAGCCGCTTGATGACTCATAAATGCTTTGGTTGCTTTGTTGGATAAGGCTCTAACAGGAATAACAGGGAAAGCCTCATCAATTTGCAAGGATACAACCGCATCGCGTGCAGATGCATAAATAAATGATTTTTTAAAATTTTCATGAGCTTGACTTTCCAAGCATGCAGCAAATGATGTACCAAGTTGTGCGCCTGAAGCTCCTAACTCTAGATAAGAAAGAATAGCCTCACCTCGTCCCAGTCCACCTGCTACAAAAACAGGAACTTCTTTAATCACAGGTAGAATTTCTTGAGCTAAAACGGTCAACGATACAGGACCGATATGCCCCCCTGCTTCAGTTCCCTCAATGACCAAAGCATCTACTCCAAATTTAATCAAACGTTTTGCTAATACCAAAGCAGGTGCAAAAGCAATAACTTTTGATCCTCCATCTTTTATTCGTTTAATCGAAGATCCTGTAGGAATACCACCTGCCAGTACAATATGATTAATTTTTAAATTTAAACATACCTCAATAAGCTCATCTATTTTCGGATGCATTGTTATAAGATTGACGCCAAAGGGTTTATTTGTCAAAGCCTGCGTAGCAACAATCTCTTTTTCTAACAAATAAGGCTCCATCGCCCCACACGCTAATACACCGAATCCTCCAGCATTCGAAATAGCAGAAACTAAATTTCTCTCACTAACCCAAGACATCGCCCCGCCAAGTATCGCAAAACGACTACCCAGAAAATCAATCCCCCGCTTCCATAAACAAAATAATTCTTCTTGCGCACGACGTTGAAAATCAGAATGGAATGCTATTGATTTATTATTCATTATGTATAATCCAATCCATAAGCAGTATGAAGGGCTCTCATAGCAAGTTCCATATATTCAGAGGCAATCAATACGGAAACTTTTATTTCGCTGGTTGAAATGGCTTGAATATTAATAGAACGATCCGCTAAAGTTTTGAACATCGTATTTGCTACACCTGTATGAGAACGCATACCAATACCCACCACACTTATTTTTACAACCTCGTTATCGGTAAGCACTTGTGTAAAGCCAATGGTTTGCTTGTTTTGTTCCAATATTTGCTGAGTTCTTTTTAAATCCGTTTTAGGTACTGTAAACGTCATATTGGTTATTTGATCCGTAGCCCCACTCTGGGCAATCATATCCACGTTAACATTTTCTTCTGCCAACGGGCGAAAGATCGAAGCGGCGATTCCAGGTTGATCAGGTAAACCCTTTATAATTACTTTTGCTTCATTCATCGAATAGGCTATGCCTGTAACTTGTTCTTTTTCCACTATTTCTTCTTCACTTACAACCAAAGAACCGGGTAACGCATTTTCCATAGGGGCTTGATCCTCCTTGAAACTGGAAAGTACTTGTACTCTGACTTTTTCTTTCATAGCCAACTCAACACTACGAGTTTGCAAAACCTTTGCACCTCCAGAAGCAAGTTCAAGCATTTCTTCATAAGCAATACTTTTAATATGTTTTGCTTTATTAACGATTCTTGGATCCGTTGTGTAAATACCATCAACATCTGTATATATATCGCAACGAATTGCTTTTATACTTGCAGCAATTGCTACCGCAGAAGTATCTGACCCCCCTCTCCCAAGCGTTGTCACTTTACCAGTTTCATCAATTCCTTGAAAACCTGCAATGACAGGAACTATACCCGATTGCATACATTCAATAATCTTTAACGCATCAATCTTTTTAATTCTTGCATTTGAATAAACACTATCTGTTAACAAAGGTATTTGCCAACCTGACCAAGAACGAGAAGGAACACCTATGGTTTGAAGTGCTATAGCCAAGAGCCCACTTGTTACTTGTTCACCTGTTGAAACAATAGAGTCGTACTCACTTCGATCGAAAAGAGGATTCAATGCCTCACAATAACCGACAAGTTGATTGGTTACACCAGACATGGCTGAAACAACAACGGTAACTTCACAACCTGCTTCAACCTGTTTTTTTATAGTGTAAGCTACTTTACGTATTCTGCCTAAATCAGCAACTGAAGTTCCACCAAATTTCATTACTATTCGTGGAAGATTACGAGGCATAAAAATAAAAACTCCGTCAAGATTAAATTTTACTGTTATTTTTTAATGAACAAATAAATAAATTCTTTATATTAATGGTTACTATAGTTATACACATACCATTTGATAATTATGAATCACTCACAGGCTCTGATCTAAATGTGTC
>NZ_CAWUGZ010000139.1:0-14599 GCF_963921845.1 Commensalibacter sp. Nvir
GTCACTAAGCATGATACCCCCATTTCACTATTGATACCCCCAAAAATACCCCTTAATTCACTTTATTAAAGTTTATCAAACTTTACAGAATGATAACACGAAATGGCAGAATATGAAGGGTTTTAGTAATTTTTTTAGGGAATTTTACAGAAATAAAATGGGTCATGGTGGAGGGGGTTGGATTCGAACCAACGTAGGCGTACACCAGCGGATTTACAGTCCGCCCCCTTTAGCCACTCGGGCACCCCTCCTTAAATCTATACGGTAAATAGCAATATCTGCTTGCGATTGTCAACACAGGATTAAGTTTTCTTTGTAGATTTTTAGTAAAACTTTTATACTCTCACCATTTCGTCCACTACTTGATTGAATTTTTATGCAAAAACGATCTTCAACCGCACGTTCTTCTAAATCTGGGCTATGGCTGTATGGGATGCATACGGTGCAAGCTGCCTTAGAAAACCCAAACCGCCAAAAAAGTAGGCTCATAGCAACCGACAGTGCTTTTGAAGAATTAAGTCACCGGTTAACTAAGCCATTGCCCTTTCGCCATGAAATTATGGATCGTTTGGCGTTGGACAAAATCTGCGGTAGGGATGCCGTGCATCAGGGGGTTGCCTTAAGTGTTTCCCCACTTCCCGACGCGGACAGCGAGGCCATGCTCCAACGTCCGGGTCCTATTTTGATATTGGATCAGGTAACGGACCCTAGGAACATCGGGGCTATTCTACGGTCAGCCATGGCCTTCGGTGCAGCGGGGGTAATTATGCAAGATCGTCATTCTCCAGAAGAAAGCGGGGTATTGGCAAAAGCAGCATCCGGGGCTTTGGACCATGTATTGGTTATGCGCGCTGTGAATTTAAATCGCGAAATTGATCGGTTCAAAGAAAAAGGTTTCTGGGTGGTTGGACTGGACGCCCATGGGGAATTGTTTGATGGCAATCAATTTTCCAAAAGGCGATTGGTATTGGTTTTGGGTGCAGAAGGGAGTGGTATTAGACCTTTGATTCGTAAAAATTGCGATGAGTTTGCCCGATTGAACATGCGCGGCCCTATTGACAGTTTAAACGTTTCGGTTGCTGCTGCCGTTGCATTGTACGAAGTGGCTCGTACTTCATCTTAAGTTGAAAACAATGTACAGGGTTTTACCAAAGTATATTCAAGTTCTTTTTAAACGATTAAAAGGCTATTTTTTTGGCAATTTTTACAGATTAGCAAAAGTGGCTGTGCAGAAAATTGCCGTTGAACGATGTGAGGGATGCGACGGTAGTGTTGCTTGGATGAATGGGTCCACAATTCGTAATAAAGAGGCTTACCCCTTTTGGCAATGGCATAAACCAGCGAAATGGGTATATCGTTATGAATTGCAAAACGTGGTTCTTGATTCTTATCGAATGGTTTTTTTTAAAAATAATCAACCTATTTCGGGTTGTAATCATTTTATCAACAACGCGTTGTTAAACTCTCTTACCCTTCAGACCGATCCGCTTCTATCGTATCAAAATGAAGCGGTGGTTTTTAGTTGTCATGATCATTGGGAAAATAATTATTACCATTGGATGGTTCATGCGATCCCCGCCTATTATGCAGCAATGCATTTAGGAATAGCAGGCAAATATCTAATCCCTGAACCGTTACTTTCTTGGCAACGTCGTAGTCTAGAATTGCTCGGTTTTGATTTTACCCAAGGTCTGCCTGTTGAAAAAAAACAATATTACGTATTGCCCTGTGTACATTACATTGAATTGGCGACGGGGGAAGCTGATTTTGTTATTTCTCAATTATCTGTGCACGCGTATGCTTTGATTATAAACAACAGTGAACGATTACAACATACCTATCAGAGTTATGAAAAAATTTACATTAGTCGTTTACATAAAAGCAATCGAGCCTTAAAGAATGAACACGAACTTGTTTCGTTATTAAAGCAGCGGGGTTATTTTATCCTAGATCCTGAAGAATTTACATTAGATGAGCAAATTCATTTTTTTCAAAACGCCAAAATAGTGGTGGCTTTGTTGGGGGCAGGGCTAGCCAATATAGGATTTTGTAAACCTGATACTATTATCTACGAAATTATTCCCAGCCACCATGAAAACCCTTGTTTTTTAGTGATGGCTAAACAAGGGAAACTAAGATATTGGGCAGACCGATTTGAGACAGGGGTTGACCCTAAATATTTCGATCATCTTAGTGTTTGGTCCAAACCACTTGATGCGTCTCGGGTTTTAAATAGACTTGATGAATTGGAACCGTTGATCAAATAATATAGTCAATAGGTGGAAACGATAAATCCATGGTTAATCCAGGCAAATCTTTATGGCGTGTTCCAACTATTCGAGCAGGATTTCCCACCACTGTGGTATACGGGGAAACATTGTTTAACACGATTGAACCTGCGCCAACTTTTGCCCCTTCGCCAATTTCAATGTTTCCAAGGATTTTTGCTCCAGCCCCGAGTAATACGCCTTTTCGAACTTTAGGGTGTCTATCTTTTTCGGCTTTTCCTGTTCCCCCAAGGGTAACCCCTTGCAAAATGGACACGTCTTCCTCAACAACCGCTGTTTCTCCAATAACAACTGCGGTAGCGTGGTCGATCATAACCCGTTGCCCGATGCACGCTGCAGGATGGATGTCAACTCCAAACACCTCAGAAATTCGGCTTTGCAAGTGAAGAGCTAAATAGTTCCTGCCTTGTTTCCATAAAAAATGAGCAATACGGTAAGCTTGTATAGAATGAAATCCTTTAAAAAACAGAAAGGGTGTTACTAGGTTTGGACACGCAGCATCTCTGGTCATCACGGCGATCAGGTCTGCAGCCGCGATGGCGATAAGGGTGGGATCGACATGGTAGGTTTGTAAAACTAGCTCAGTTAACGATAAGGCTGAAATAGAATCATCCCCTAATTTGCGTCCGAGTAGATCGGCAAGGGCGCTGGCAAAATCATGATGATTGTGTACGCACGTGTGAAAAAAACTAATGAGCAAAGGATCGCAGCAGATTTGACTTTCACTAACAATTTCGTTCCACAAGGATTTTATATCTATTTCATGGCTATCTGGTCCACTCCTCAATAAATTCACTGTATTGCCCATGGTGTTTTTCTCGCTAATAATGGTATTTAATAAGGTAGAGAAGTCATTTTTCATATCGACACCAAGCCAGTTTTGTATAATCATTTTATCCATTTTGAATACAAAAGTGAATTTTTAACGCAGTTATTAGTTTTTTATTTACTTAAGATATTGCTACTAAAGTAAAACGTATGCTTAAAATGCATAGGGTATAGAGCGTTATTTTTTTTAAATCAAGATATTATACCGTTATTTATTAAGCGCTGGCTTTGTAGAAAAACGTTTTTAAACAAATGATATGTTAAGGGAGTTTATTTTGAAACTTTTTGTCGTTGTTCCCTTATATTTAAGTTCTATTTTCTGCATAGCCTTATTAATTTTAATACCGATGCACGCCTACGGAAGCACTATTTCTACTCCATCTTTGGATACAGGCGATACGGCTTGGATGCTTATGAGCACGGCCTTGGTTTTACTGATGACTCTACCGGGTATTGCCTTATTTTATGCCGGTATGGTTCGAAAAAAAAATGTGCTTGCTACTATGATGCAGTCGTTTGCTATTTGTTGCATGATTACGTTACTGTGGGTGGTCATTGGCTATAGTCTTGTCTTTACAGCGGGATCGCCTTTTATAGGTTCCTTTTCAAAAGTAATGTTAAACGGTATTCTTGATCATTATCGTTTTGGGGTTGATAGAGGATTCATTATAGGTGCGAATACTACTTTGCCTCTAGCCATGACTATTCCCGAAAGTGTATATGTCATTTTTCAAATGACTTTTATTATTATTTCTGTTGCTATTTTATTTGGTTCTGTTGCAGAGCGCATTAAATTCAGTGCGTTATGCCTGTTCTGCATATTATGGGGGCTATTTTCTTACATACCTATTGCACATTGGGTTTGGTCACCGACAGGTTGGTTGGCTGGGCTAGGGGCGATTGATTTTGCAGGGGGAACAGTTGTGCATATTAATGCCGGCGTAGCTGGTTTAATGTCTGCATTAATGGTGGGTAAACGAGTGGGTTACGGCAAAAGTGATTTGGCCCCTCATAATGTAGGGTATGCTGTTATGGGTGTGTCCTTGTTATGGGTAGGGTGGTTTGGTTTTAATGCAGGTTCTGCTTTGGGGGCTAATGGTAGGGCGGGTATGGCCATGCTGGTTACTCAAATTGCAGCTGCTTCTGGTGGGATCGGCTGGATGCTTATTTAATGGATTTTAAGAAAAAAACCAACGGTTTTAGGTACCATTTCGGGTGCAGTCGCTGGTCTGGTGGTTATTACGCCTGCAGCAGGATTTGTCCTTCCTGCGTCCGCATTGTTTATGGGGTTCGTTGGTGGGATTGCTTGTTTTTGGAGTTGCTCTTATTTAAAACGTGAATTAAAATACGATGATACACTGGATGCGTTTGGTGTGCATGGAGTAAGTGGCATTATCGGAGCAATCTTGACGGGTTTTTTTGCTTGTGGTCAACTGTCTGCGACAAAATCAAACCCTGCTGGTGTTTCTGCTTCTCTAAGTCTGGTTATTGCTCAACTTGAAGCGGTGACAGTAACTATTATTTGGAGTGGAATTATTTCGTTAGTACTATTAAAGTCAATTGATACATGGATTGGTTTGCGCGTCAATCCCGATGCCGAACGTCAAGGGTTAGACATGGTCTTGCATAATGAGCAAATTAATTCATGATTTTTCGAATGTACCCTTTTTTGATGGTTAAAATCCAGCATTAGAGCAAGTCATTGATTAACAATTTTAAAGGAAATTTAAAATGAAATCAGTATGGTCTAGCCTAGTTAAAACAAGCACTTCTTTAGCTATAGTTTCTTTCATTAGTATAAGTGTAATGGGGACATCTGCTCATGCGCTTACGAATAAAGAATGCCGAGAACAATTTAATGCTGCCAAAAAAGCAGGAAGTTTATCAGAAAAAACTTTTAAAGACTTTAAAGCAACGCACTGCCAAGATCAAGCTGCCGCTGCGGGAACTCAAGGACAAGCAAAAGATCCGGCAAATAAACCCGAGGCTAAAAAAGCTGAAAGTGCTGTCAGTAACTCCGAGGCTGTTTTCCCTGACAAAATTGATGCCAAATACGCTTCTGAAAAAGAAGGAGTTGCTAGACGCAAAACCTGTCTTGATCAATACAAATTAAATAAAGAGTCAGGTAAAAACGGTAATCTTAAATGGATCCAAAAAGGCGGTGGCTATTACAGCGAATGTGTAAAACATCTTAAAGCTCAAAAATAATTTTATGTAATATTTAATTTTATGAAAAGGCTTATCGTTTTATAACGATAAGCCTTTTTTAATGTTTTGACGGGCTTTGGAGCTTTTTATTTTAATTGTCAAAAACTAAATAAATTAAAAACCAATTTTAATATTATTTTTGACTAAATTTGGTTAAAATTGTCAAATTAAACGCATTTTACCATCAATTTGATGATGTCTTAATGTTGTGCAGCGCGAATTATTTGATAGCTACCAAAAGAAATGGATTAACTTTTATCGTAGTACGCCTAATTAAGGAGCTGAATTCAATTTTATATTAATTGAAATCTTTAACCTTTTTAGGTCTATTTATTTTTACTAAGAACGTTAACTCTACGTTCGCCTGCTACAGAACCGATTTTAAATATTTCATTTATTTTCTCAATAATAGGCTGGGAGAGTTGTAGTGAACTTGCTTGGATATTTTCTTTTAATCGATGGAGTTTTGTAGTTCCTGGTATAGGAACAATCCAAGGTTTTCGGTGAAGCAACCAAGCAAGTGCGATTTGGGCCGGGGTGGCTTTGATTTCATTTGCAACGGTTTTCAAAAATTCAACCAAAGTAAGATTGTGTTTAAAGGCTTCTGCATTAAACCTAGGATTATTATAACGAAAATCATCCTTAGAAAATTGTACATTTTCATCAAACGATCCAGTAAGAAATCCTCTGCCTAAGGGGCTGTATGCCACCACTCCAATGCCCAATTCCTCGCACGTATCTAAAATATCGTTTGTTTCAATATCTCGTGTGAATAAAGAGTATTCGTTTTGAATGGCCGTTACTGGTTGAACGTTGTGCGCTTTTCGTATGGTTTGGGCATTGGCTTCAGAAAGTCCAAAATATTTTACTTTTCCTTCTTCGATGAGGTCTTTAACCGCACCAGCTACATCTTCGATGGGAACATCAGGATCCACTCGATGTTGATAAAAAATGTCAATGACGTCAGTTTTCAAACTTTTTAGCGAGTTTTCAGCTACTTTTTTAATATGATCCGGTTGGCTATTAAAGCCATTCATTTTACCGTCGACGATGTCGAATCCGAATTTTGTAGCTAGGATCACTTGGTCTCTTATGCCAACGAGGGCTTCACCGACAATTTTTTCATTGGTATAAGGTCCATAAATCTCGGCAGTGTCAAAGAAATTAATTCCAAGATTAAAGGCTTGGTGTATGAGGTCTATGCTTTCTTTATCGCTAAGAGGTTGGGTTTGAATATAGCCGTAATTTAATCCCATGCACCCATAGCCTAATGCTGAAACTTTAGGTCCATGGTTTCCTAATAAACGCTTTTTCATAATATTGCTTCCAGTTGTATGTAAATTACATAAAAAATTGTATTTTATAAAAACTCTTTTACAAACATAGCACGTTCTGGTGGGTTAAATTAGGATAAAATTGTTACACGAATTAATAGTTCATATGGATTACTCTATCGTGAGTAACCCATATGAAAAATAGGCGAACGTTTTGTCGAAATTTCCAAAAATGAAAATTGAAAAAAATAATTTTATTACAGTAGTTTTTTACTTTGAACTATGAGTTGATGGGGTCAGGGAAAGTTCCATAAATTGGTATGTAATATTTGCCTTCATATAGCACTCTCCGCAAATCTGAAAGCCAAATTTACGATAGAATCCAATGGCAGTGCTACGTGCGTTAATTAAAATCTTGCTGGATGCTTCTTCTTTTAATAAATTAAGAGCAAAATGAAAAATTGTACTGCCTATTCCTTGCTTTTGATAATCCGTGTCGGTTGCAAATTTACGGATTTGATAAGCGTTTAATGGACGTTTGAAAATGCTTAGACAGCTTAATACTTTATCTTGTGAAATATAACCGTAATGTCGACCTTGATCGTCTTCTGAGAGCTTGCATTCTTCAAGCGTAGAAAAGGGGGCCAATATTTTTTTTCTTAATTTTAAACATTCAACGATTGGTATCTGTTCAATAGTATAAGTATTCATTTTTCTTCAAACTCAGGATAAGGTGATGTGTTAAACTTTTGTTTTTTGTGATTGTTGAGTTACGTTACAAGTATGTAAGAACTTAATCTTTAAGGTAAGGTTAATTTAAGAATTTTTTAGTTTTTATACGAATTTATTTTTTTAATAGAATTTTTATATGTCTATAGATAAGTGGTGAATAAATAGTAGTGTAAATAGTTTTGAACAAAGTAGTAAATTAAATACAATTAGTTTAATACTGTAATAATTTTGTTTTTTATTGGTAAATATTAAAAAATCAATCGTGTTGTTATAACGCATTTAGTTAGTATTTTATGTCTAGGTTTAAAATTGCTTTAATCGGAAAACTTTTGGGTTTAGTGTGTGTAGTTTTTATTGTGCTGTGTATAATTTTTTACAAAACTATTCGAGCAGGTTTTGTTGAAGCTCAATTTGAAAGGGCGAACATATATATGCAAGGGAACGGTACCTTGCAAGATATGAAAAAGGCCAGAGAGTATCTTGAACAGTCTGCTCTCGCTGGGAGCAAGGAAGCGCAATATATGTTGGGTTTTAAGTATGAAAATGGAAAAGAAGAACCACAAAATTATCATCAAGCTTTAGAGTTTTATACAAGAGCTGCCAAAAAAGGCTATGCCAAAGCGCAATTTGCTTTGGGGACCATGTATCTCAAAGGCAAAGGGGTTAAATACGATCCTAAAATTGCAGTCACGTGGTATAGTAAAGCTGCCGACAGCGGAAATGCAGAAAGTCAATATGCTCTGGGTTTTCTTTATTATAACGGTTTAGGAGTGCCAAAAAATACTTTAAAGGGCTTGCAGCTCATTGAAAAATCTGCAGATCAAGGTAATTTACAAGCTTTAGTTTATCTTGGTACTTTATATTACCAAAATAAAGCTGAACCAACAGAAGCTTTAAAAGCGTTAAAGTATTTTGAGAAGGCTGCCTACAAAGGGGATAACCAAGCTCAATATTATTTAGGCGTTATGTATGAGCAGGGTCAGGGAATAAAGAAAAATTATTCCAAAGCGATGTATTGGTACGATCGTTCTGCAAAAAAAAATCCTCTGTCTCAGTTTAACTTAGCAAAAATGTACGCCTACGGTAAAGGTGTAGATATCAATTATAATTTGGCCTTTGAACTTTTAAAAAAGTCTGCGCAAAAGAATTATATTGAAGCACAATTTGTATTGGCAAGTCTCTATGATGAGGGGACTAAAGTTCCTAAAGACCTGGCGAAGGCAGTTTATTGGTATCAGAAAGCTATAGATCAAAACGATAATAGGGCTATGTATGCTTTAGCTTTAATTTATATGGGGGATGAGGGTGATAATAAAAATATTAAAAGAGCTTTTGATTTATTCGAAAAATCTGCACGTTTAGGGAATGTGGAAGCCCAATTAAAACTTGCTCAATGCTATGCAAAAGGAGAAGACATTTCTCGTGACGTTAGCAAATCATTTTATTGGTATAAAAAAGCTGCGACACAACATAATATCATGGCTTATAAAGCTTTGGCGGATATTTACCTTCATGGTGTAGGTGTAGTTCAATGTGGTTAAAAAGCTCGTGAATATTATGAATTGGCAGCCAAAGCAGGGGATGAGCAAGCACAGTTTGATCTGGCTGAATTATATAAAAATGGTATCTTCATCCCGCAAGATTACGCAGAAGCAATCAAATGGTTTGAACAAGCGTCAAAAAATAAAAATTTCAAAGCAATTTGGAACTCAGGTCAAATTTATGAATTTGGTTTAGGTAAAGCCGTAAATTACAAAAAGGCATTTGAACTGTATCAAACAGGCTTATCAAGTGGAAATCCTGACATACAATATGCCCTTGCAAATTTATATTCAAAGGGATTGGGCGTGGAAAAAAATCTTTCTATGGCTAGATATCTTTTTGAACAGTCGGCCAAACAAGGAAATATTAGTGCCCAATATCGATTAGGAAAAATCTATTTAGGGGGAGTGGGAGTACCTCCAAATACTACACTCGGCATAAATTATTTAAAGCAAGCTATTCAACAAGGAAACGTGCAATCTATGGTTGCTCTTGGGAAGTTTTATCGTAATAACAAAGATAATAATCGAAATTTAAAAGAAGCAAAAAAATTATTTGTAAAGGGCTGTTTATTAGGGTCGGATGTTGCTTGTAAATTTTTAAATACGAATAAGAAATAACTCTTGAATTTGTGAATAATATGGGGCTGGTTTATGTCTAATCATGTCGGTAAGATTAGGTGATTTATTTTAGACAGCGGTCATAGATTGAAGGGATTAATATGTATATTGGTATTGATATAGGCACATCTGGTGTCAAAGGTATTTTACTAAATGAAAACCATGATATACTGGCTAGTCATACCGCCAGTTTAACGGTATCGCGTCCGAAACCTCTTTGGTCGGAGCAAGATCCCGCTCAGTGGTGGATAGCTGTTGAAGAGGTTATGGCTAAACTAAAACAATCTTATCCATTATTCGAAGTCAGAGCCATAGGTCTTACGGGGCAAATGCACGGCGCAGTACTGTTGGATAAAAATCATCAAATCCTAAGACCTGCTATTTTATGGAATGATGGACGCAGTTATCAGGAATGTATAGATCTAGAACGTTTGGTGCCAACTTCGCGTGAAATTACGGGTAACTTAATGATGCCTGGCTTTACAGCGCCTAAAATTTGTTGGGTTAGAAAATATGAGCCTGAGCTTTTTGCCAAAATAGCCAAAGTAGTTTTGCCAAAAGATTATGTACGCTGGTTGATAAATGGTCAATTTGCTTCTGATATGTCGGATGCTTCGGGCACAATGTGGTTAGACGTTAAAAAAAGAGCGTGGAGCGACGAGTTGTTAAAGGCGTGTGGATTGACTATAGGTCATATGCCAGAGTTATACGAAGGCAATCAAAACACTGGAAAAATAAAACCAGAATTGGCGCGGAAATGGGGATTATCTTCTTCGGTTATGGTTACCGCTGGTGGTGGTGATAACGCTGCCGGGGCGATAGGTGTGGGGATTTATCGTAAAGGGCAAGCCATGTTGTCCTTAGGCACGTCAGGCGTTTATTTTGTTGTTAGTGATGGTTTCTTAAGCAATTCCCAAAAAGCTGTGCATAGTTTTTGCCATGCGTTACCCAATACTTGGCATTTAATGTCCGTTATGTTGAGTGCTGCGTCTTGTTTAGATTGGGCTATAAAAGCAATAGGCTTATCTTCGGTGCCTGAATTGCTCCAATACGCACAATTGGCAGATCCTGAATCTTCTTTACTTTTTCTTCCTTATTTATCTGGTGAACGCACCCCTCATAATAACGCCAAAGCAACTGGTGCTTTTTTAGGGTTAACGCATAAATGTGAACAAAAGGATTTTGCAAGAGCCGTTGTTGAAGGTGTTAGTTTTGGTTTGGCTGAAAATATGGAAGTTTTGCATGAGACAGGATTAACACCTACTCAAATAAGTTTGATCGGAGGCGGAGCCAAAAGTGAATTTTGGCGGCAATTGCTTGCTGATATTACGGGACTTATCTTGGACTATCGAATAGGAGGGGATGTAGGACCTGCGTTAGGGGCGGCCAGGCTGGCTAGGTTAAGTTGTTCAAGCATGACGGATTATAGCCAAATGCTTACGCAACCAAAAATAGAAGCAACATATTATCCAAATAACTCATTTAAGGATTATTATCAGGAAAAATATATGCGGTTCAAAAATTATTACAAGTTATTAAAACCTTCTTATACAATCTAGGATACATCGTAATAAATTTTTTTAACTTGCTAAAACCAAAAAATAAGGGGGAGTGGTTTTTATAGAACCAATACAAGTTAAATTTAATAATGTTTAAGTACTATGGCTTCTATTCAAGAGGATTAGGAACCCTTGCCTGTTTCATAGCACTTTTTTGATCTGCATTAAGTTTTTCTTGATCAAAATCCTTGATCAATTCTTGGAACAAACGATGCCAGTTCAATTTAGCATTTAAACGGGTAAATAAGCTTCCTAAACCAATAGCAGAACGATCGACCAAGACAAATTCTCTCGGAGGGGTTACCCCACCGGTTTGTTGCAAACCTTTATGAATTTTGGCAGCTAATTTTCGACCAATGTATGGATCGCTGTCGTCTTGGATTGACCGTTCTTTATCTTGTGTCAAAGGAGCGTATAGAAAACGAGCCCATTCATTTAAAATATCCATAGTTTCCTTAGATATATTTTTAAATCCCCATGATTTGTAGGCATGATATGCCAGCTCGTCATCATGGGTTTCCACAGCTTTACAAAGATCAATAACGCCTTTTACAAATTTTCCTTTAAATATTCTGATGGAACCAAAATCGAGAAGACACAATTGATTTTGGCTATTAATTAAAAAATTTCCCATGTGTGGGTCGCCATGTATAACACCGTAATGATAAAAAGGGGTATACCAAGAACAAAACAGTGCACGTGCAATACCATTGCTCTGGATTTGATTTAAACCTAAATCAATAGCTGTTTTTAATCCTCTTCCTTCAATCCAACTCATTGTTAATAGGCGTTCGGTAGAAAGTTCTTCTATCAGCTGAGGGATCACAATTGAGTTTTTGTTTCGGAGCATAAGGGAAAATAATCTCAAATTGGCTGCTTCTCTTTTATAATCCAGCTCTTCTTGAAGTCGAATTACCAGTTCTTTGTAAACTTCATCTTGTTTAATGGCATTATCTAACCGATGATACAAAGAAATAAGCAATTTTAACTGTTTAAGATCCGCGTCAACTGTACCTGCCATATCTGGATATTGTAATTTGCAAGCAACTTCTTTACCGTCAAACAATAAAGCTCTATGAACTTGACCTAAACTTGCGGCGGCAGCCGCTTCATGGGAAAATTTCAAAAAACGACTTTCCCAATCTTTTCCTAATTCTGATTGCATACGTCTTCGTACAAAAGACCATCCCATAGGGGGTGCATTGGATTGAAGTTCAGCCAATTCTTGAGCATATTCTTCGGGAAGAATATTGGGGATGGTGCTGATAAGCTGGGCAACTTTCATCATAGGTCCTTTAAGCCCACCCAAGATATTCTTTAGTTCTTCAGCATGTGCGGATTTATTAATGGATATTCCAACCTTTTCCCCGGCGAGTCGAGCAGCAATCCCACCTACGGCTGTTGTTGATCGTATCATTCGCCGCATGCCACCAAATAAACTTGTTTTATCTAATTTGTCATCGGTTTTCATGAATTAACCCTCTTCTAATTCGTCAATAAATTGAGAAATTAAATCCAATCCTTTTTTCCAAAAGGTTGGAGAGGAAGCATCAAGACCGAATGGAGCAAGTAATTCTTTTTGTCCTTTACTGCCCCCTGCTTTGAGCAGATTTATATATTTTTCTTGGAAATTGGCATGACCTTCTTGGTAAGATTTGTATAAAGCATTGACCAAGCAATCCCCAAATGCATAAGCGTAAACATAAAAGGGAGTATGAATGAAATGGGGAATATAGGTCCAATAATTGGCGTAATCAGAGGTAAATTCAAAAGCTGGTCCCAAACTTTCTTTTTGAGTATCAAGCCAAAACTGACCTATTTGTTCAGGAAGCAGTTCTTGATCTTGTCGTGCTTCATGGACTTTCCGTTCAAATTGGTAAAAGGCAATTTGTCTTACGACAGTGTTTAACATGTCCTCTACTTTACGACTAAGTAAAACACGTTTTTGATTTATATTAGACTGTGCCTGTAAAAGACTTTGAAAGGTTAGCATTTCCCCAAATACACTGGCAGTCTCGGCCAAGGTTAATGGGGTGTTGGATAAAAGATAGCCTTGATTTGAAGCAAGGATTTGATGAACACCGTGACCTAACTCATGGGCTAGTGTCATTACATCGCGATTACGACCATGATAGTTTAATAAAATATAAGGATGTATTGAAGGCACGGTTGGATGGGCAAACGCACCCGAAGCCTTGCCTGGATTCGGTTTCGCATCAATCCAGGGATTTTTCAGAAAAGTACTAATGATATCGCCCAATTGAGGGCTGAAATCATTATAAGCTTTAAATACGATTTCTTTAGCTTTGTCCCAAGAAATAAGTTGATCTTGATCGTCAAGTAATGGGGCGTTTCTATCCCAATGTTGAAGTTTTTTTAATCCTAACCATTTGGATTTTAGCCGATAATAGCGATGGGATAATCGTTGGTAATCTTGGGTAACTGCGTTAACCAACGCATCTATGACGTGATCTTCAATCCTATTGTCAAGATTACGTTCGGAATCAACTCTTGGATAATGGCGCCATTGATCCGTTAATTGTTTATCTTTTGCTAATGTGTTTGTTATCAAACTAAACAAGCGTACATTTTTAGAAAACTCTTTTGATAGTCCTTCGGCTGCGTTTTTTCTGCTAGTACGATCTGCAGACGACAATTGATTAAGGGCTTCTCCCAAAGTAAGAAATTTGCCTTGAATGTTGATTTGCATAAAAGCAAGGGTTTCGTCATATAATCTCGACCAAGCAGCTGCCCCGGTTACCGATTTTTCGTGTAAGATTTTTTCAATGTCATCATTGAGTTGATGCTTTCGAAATAAACGAACGGTATCTAAAAAAGGCTTCCATTGTTGAAGTGAATTGTCTTGGAATTTGTTGTTTAAGTTTTCGTCCGACAGATGGTTAATTTCTAAAGTAAAAAATAAGGTTTTGCTGGATAAAGTAGTAATTTTTTCATTAATGTATTGATAAAATTGCGCAACCTTAGCATCGGTTGAATCTGTGGCAAAGATAAGTTGCGCATATGAACCAATTTTACTTAAACCCTCGCTAATTTTTTGATAAGACTCAATGGCCTGTGACAATGATTTTCCAGTAAACTCTTGGAGTTTTCCTTCGCAAGACAGTATAAAATCTTCGATTGATTTGCTCACCTCTATAAGATCTGTTTTAAGTTGTGCGCTTTCAGGGGAGTCGTAAAGATCAGATAAATTCCAACGGGGCAATGAAAGATTAACAGTTTCATTAGAATGTTCATTCTCTTTAGTTGGTGAAAAAAAACAGTTTGAAGAGAGCATATAGGGATCCTATCCATAAGATTCTATTAGGAAAAAATAAGTATATTCGATATAAATTTAAATGAAAAGAAAACCTCTTAATTAGCTTTTTGATCGGCTTACGTTGATATTAATGCTAACGAAATAAAAATTGGGCTTGGTTACAGATTAATTAAATTGTATTATGGATTATAAAATTATTATTGGCTCATTTATTTTGGTTTAACTAATTTATTTCTTTTTATTTTTTGTGTTAAAATATTAAGTATTATAA
>NZ_CAWUGZ010000140.1:0-12254 GCF_963921845.1 Commensalibacter sp. Nvir
AGTACCTTCTGAACAACAAATTTTATCCCCTAATTTCTAAAATTTTCAAACACAATGATAATTTTGCTTGGATAAAATTGGTTTAAAGCGTTTGATTATATTAGAGCCTTGCCCAATCTAACGATTAAAGTAATTGCTCTATTAAACGTTAAGCACAATAAAATTAGCAAGCGAGGATTTACGTTGGATTTTATTACTGTAATCAATCTCGCCGGTAGCGTAGCCCTTCTCTTATGGGGGGTGCACATGGTACAAACAGGCGTGCAACGTGCTTTCGGCGCCAAATTGAACCAAATCCTATCCAAAATGCTGCGAAATCGTATCCAAGCATTTTTTGCCGGTATGGGAATTACAGCGGTTTTGCAATCTTCAACCGCAACAGGATTAATGGTTACAGGATTTACGGCCAATGGTGTTATTGGTCTTTCTTCTGCCTTAGCCGTTATGCTGGGTGCGAATGTCGGCACAACACTTATTGTCCAACTGCTTTCGTTTGATGTGTCCCGCATTGCTCCTTTATTTGTATTAATTGGTGTTATCAGCTTTCGTAGAGGGATGAATTATGTCCGTGATTTTGGGAGGGTTTTTATTGGACTGGGCTTAATTTTAATTTCTCTACATCAATTTTTAATTGTATTGCATCCTTACACCAACCAACCAACCTTGACCCTCATGTTAGGAAGCATTGCGGATCTACCTTTAATCGCGGTAATCATTGCTATGGTACTGACGTGGATGATGCATTCCTCTGTCGCTGTGGTATTGCTTATTGCTTCGTTCGCTTCACACCATACTATCTCACCTCAAACGGCCTTCGCAATGGTGATTGGCTCGAATATAGGTACAGCACTCAACCCTGTATTGGAAGGAAGTGGGAAAGATTGGGTTACCAAACGTTTGCCTATCGGTAATTTACTTAATCGGCTTATTGGCGCTGTCGTTATTCTTTTCTTTTTATCGCCCGTCACGCGTTGGTTTAATGAATATTATCCTGATCCTAGCCGTGCGATCGCTAATTTTCATACGCTTTTTAACATTTTAACCGCAGTAATTTTTCTACCTCTTTTAACTCCCTACGCCAATTTTCTTAAGCGCTTGTTGCCTAGACCTAAAAAAGAAAAATCATCTGATCCGTCTACCCCTATTTATTTGGATAAAGCCGCCATTAAACAATCGCCTATATTAGCCATAGGAAATGCAAAACGAGAATCGTTGCGACTTTGCGATGCTTTGGAAAAAATGTTAGAAGGGGTCAGCGTAACCATGCAAAATAAAACCCTTCAAGCCGCAAACGAAGCACGCAGAGTCGATTATACTTTGGACAAACTCAACAACGCGATTCAAAGCTACGTGACGGCTTTGGATGCTGAATCACTTAGTGAAGAAGAATTGCAACAGATTGAAAAAATTCTTACCTTCGGTATGCAAATTGCAAATGCAGGTGACGTGTTAAACCGAAACGTTATACCGACCGTTCAAAGAATGATTAAACAGCGCATTGATTTACCCAAAGATATGATGTCGTTTCTAAAGGAGATGCTTGATCGTCTACGAAAAAATATACGGGTATCGGCCACGTTGTTAATGAATGAAAACGAAGGCGTCGCTCGGAAATTAGCTGAAGAAAAAGATATTTTTCGAGAAATTGAAAACCAAGCCAACTCTCTTTATTACCAACGATTAAGAAATGAAACCGAAAATAAAAAAATTCAAATACAATTTGGTTCCTATCTGCTCGAATTGGCCAGAGATTTAAAACGTACAAATACCCATGTTGTCGCCTCAACAGCCTATTCTGTTCTAGAGCAATATGGCCTCTTATTACCCAGTCGCCTTCAACCGGAAGAGTCCTCTTCAACAAACGACCTCGCCGACCCCGCATTAGATGAAAACGAGTAAATCGTTTTACGATAGGAAATTCTATGCAACGTTCAAAAGATTTAGTAGGATTAAATAGAAATAGTATTTATGTTCTGCAATTTATTGGGTAATATTGATTAAAATCCCTTCAAATAAAATGGTATTGTGCCTATATACATAAATATCGTTATATTAATCAGAATAAACTACGTATTGATCTTCACGTAAAATTTCTTTACTGCTATCTTTTTGCAATTAAATCTAAATTAGGAATAATTTACTCCCGTGCTGAATAGTTTTAATTGGATTGATCTGGTAGGTCTGATCATCATATTATTCGGAGCATTGTCTGGACTTTCCAGAGGATTTACGCGTGAATTTATAGGATTATTGGGCTGGGTTATTTCAGCCGTTCTGGCTAACCGTTGGTATGGCAATCTTGCCCCCCAAATCACTTCTTATATTAACTCAGATATCATAGCTGCTGTAATTTCGTTCATTAGTATCTTTATTTTAACAAGTTTGGTTATTAACACTGTTGCCAATGCAGTTGTTGGGCCCAATTCCTCAAAATTTTCTTTACTCGGAAGGTTAGATAAACTAATGGGTGCATGTTGTGGAGCCGTCAAAGGCGCTGCGGGGTTATGTATTCTTTATCTTTTAAGTGGCATTGTTTTTTCCAATCAGCAATGGCCACAAGCATTCCAGGAAAGCCAGCTTATTCCTTACCTTTATCAAGGTGCACTGTGTGTTAATAATTTGCTTCCTAGTTTTATGCAAAAAGAAGTTATGGTTCCCCAATCTGTTGCGCCTCGGTTGACGATACCAACAGAAAATGATTTTGAACCCAATACACCGTCTACACCTCCCCAAGATAATCCGATGGGCAACGATGGGCAGGATTCTATCGAACCCAATCAATCTCCTAGCAATGGCAATTAAATTTTTTTATGAAATCAATTGCTATAGCGTTTTTTATGGCCCATCCACCCAATTTACATCAGCATACACTTATACGGATCTATTATGAATTATTCGCCTCATCATCATTGTGATTCATTTGTTTTAGAAGAGGATCGTTTCCACGAAGAATGTGGTGTAATAGGTATTTGGACCACGCAAGATGCCGCTTCGCTTGCAGCTTTGGGATTGCATGCCCTCCAACATAGAGGTCAAGAAGCAAGCGGTATCGTTACCTTTGATAACCATAATTTTCACGTACACCGTGGCTTAGGACTGGTGGGGGAAGTATTTGCTGATCCACGGATTATTTCCAATTTGCCAGGCGGTAAAGCTATTGGGCATAATCGTTACGCCACTACGGGTTCCACGCAATTGCGTAATGTACAACCATTGTATGGTGATTTCGAATTTGGTGGTTTTGCTGTGGCTCATAACGGCAACCTAACCAATGCTCAACGTTTAAAGCAATCCCTAGTTCGAAGAGGATGTTTGTTTCAATCGAGTACAGACAGTGAAGTGTTTATTCATTTAATTGCCGTTTCATTGTATGACACCGTCATTGACCGCTTTATTGACGCATTAAAACAAGTACAGGGTGCGTATTCTTTGGTTGCTTTATCAAAAAATATGCTTATCGCTGCACGTGATCCTCTAGGGGTAAGACCTCTCATATTAGGGAAACTGCCCTCTATTGAACCGAGCCAATCCTGGGTTATTGCGAGCGAAACCTGTGCTTTGTTAAGTATGGGAGCAGAATTTGTAAGGGATATAGAGCCTGGAGAAGTTGTAATTATCAACGACGAAGGGTTGCGATCAATCAAACCTTTTTCATGCACTTCAAAGCGTTTTTGTATATTTGAGTACGTATATTTTGCTAGACCCGATTCAATCATTGATAATACATCTGTTTATGATGCTAGAAAAAGGATTGGGGCTGAATTGGCTCAAGAATCCCCCATAGACGCAGATGTTGTCGTTCCCGTTCCAGATTCGGGGGTGCCCGCCGCCTTAGGGTATGCAGCAGCAAGCCATATTCCTTTCGAACTAGGCATTATTAGAAGTCATTATATTGGCAGAACATTTATTGAACCGACCGACCAAATACGCCATTTGGGCGTTAAACTCAAACATTCCACAAACCGTGTGGCCTTAAAAGACAAAAAAGTTATCTTAATTGATGATTCAATTGTACGCGGTACAACCTCTAAAAAAATTGTAGAAATGGTTAGAGCAGCCGGGGCAACGGAGGTACACCTTCGTATTGCCTCCCCCCCTACAAAATTTTCTTGTTTTTATGGCATAGATACACCAACACAGGAAAAATTACTTGCCTACACTCATACAACCGAAGATATGCGACAATTAATCGGGGCAGATTCCCTCGCTTTCGTCAGTGAAGATGGTCTTTATCGGGCATTAGGGGAAAAAAGCCGAAACAAAAAACAACCAAAATATTGCGATGCCTGTTTTACAGGAGATTATCCTATACCTTTAATTGACCACGATGCGAGTTTGGCCAAAGTCAAATAAAGTGTTGAATACTGTCCCTTTGAAAGATCAAGTCGCCTTTATTACAGGTGCCAGTCGGGGAATTGGTCAGGCATGTGCCATAGCCATGGCACGTGCTGGAGCGCATTGTGTGTTAAGTGCCCGCAATCAAGCAGGATTGCTTAATACGGACAACGAAATCAGAAAAAACGGCAATCAAGCGACGCTATTGCCACTTGACTTATCGTGCAGTAATCGTATTGATGTGCTTGGCCCATCAATAGCAGAACGTTTTCAACGCTTAGATATTTTAGTACACGCCGCCTTTCACTTTGCCCCTTTATCGCCTATTCAGCACATTCACGATACAATTTGGGATCAGTGTCTGACAGCAAATTTAACGAGCTGTAGGCGACTTATACGAACCTTTTATCCTCTTTTAAATAAATCCCATAAAGGAAGGGCTATTTTTGTGCAAGGATCAACCATACCAAATGCATACTGGTCACATATTGTACCGATCAATGCGGCTATTAAAGCACTGATTGAATGCTGGCAATTAGAAATAGCTTCCATTTCCAACGTAAAAGTATCATACATAACCCCCTTGCCGACCCATACATCCTTAAGAACAGGTTTTTATCCTGCTGAGGATAAACAAAACTTATTATCACCTAAGCAAAGTGCTGCGCTTATTTTGTCGTCCATTTTATCTGAGCAAGCACTATAATATATCCGTATTCACGCTTAATAAGCAAATACATAGGGTTTAAAGGTATTTAATGAGTATAATTCGGTTGAAATATATTCGAATCGTATTATATTAGATAATTACTGTCATTTTAGTCGGTAAAATCCATAATGAATTGATCTATATGTAATCTATAAAATATAGGAGGAAAACCATGTTCAATTTTAGCCGTTCCCTCTGCGGTATACTAATCAGTGCGATGATCGCATGGACCATTTACCTGTTGACTATTGATTTTTACTCAATTGTCTTAGGAATGCGTTCCAGTATGTATCCTGTTAGTCTTTCTTTTCCTCCAAGTTGGTTAAACATTCATTATCTCATTAGTTTGAACATTTTAACGCTGAGTATTATTGCCTTATCAGCGGCTTTATCTCAGATAAAAGTACCTTTTTTCGCAGAAAAATCCATCATAGACGGAAGCAAACTCGAAAAGTAAGTAGTCTTTTAAAAATTAAACTAATACAATAAACTTACGAAACGTTTAAACAAATAAAAATTGTTTAAACGTTTTTTAATAATTTACGTTTAAAAATGCCATTAATCCGTTTTACATTTACTATTGGGTTGAAGTAATTCTTTTATAAGATTTCTAAAATAACACCGATGAAAACGTTGGCCGATGGTACGTCGCCAACAAAATTTTTGTGTATCTCTATAAACCGATTGTTTCATCAAAAGAAAAATACGAATTTAAACAATCAATATATTCCAAACTCTTTAAAACGCGAAACGTACGTAGCCATTGGCATAACGTGAGCAAATCTAAAATTAACTTTCCATATCAACATAAATCCATAGTGTGATGTTTAAAACTCACAGGATTATTTATTGAAAATTTTATGAATAACAAAACTCAACGATATACCCGTTTAAATAAACACATTGTATTAGAATATGGCTTTAATTAGAGGTAATATATAAAATTGTTTGGTCACAGTTTAATGTTTTTACCCTTTATGTCAAAACCGCCGAACGGTGAGCATTACCGAACAACAAATCTCGATGGTTTTCATTGATTTTTAACCAAATCATTTCCATAGCAATAAACGTTCAGTTCATCAAAAAAGACTTCGTGATATAATTAAACGAAATATTCGCAAAAATGATCTATTAAGAATATAAAAAGAATGTGACTCCTGTTTAAACGCACTACGATTTAAGTATTTCATAAATGATGTCGCTCTATAATTTCATCATAAAATGCTTTAATTCTGATCGTTTTATTACGTTTATTCTTATTGATCCAATTAAGTTATTAAAATAACCCATTGTAAAAAATCTATTGGTTTTAAAATTTACAGCAACTCAATACAGCTCTTTTTTAAATATTAACAAATTGTTTAAAACATATTCGGTGCTTTTTGAATCAATCGAATATGTGTACTAGGTTGACACCGTAAAAAAACTCTTATGAATCAAAAAGCAATCCCTATTTTCCATTTCATTTAACCGTTTGCAATTTAAATAAGAAAATTTAACAAATTATGTCTATAATAAAGGGCATTATATTGAAACGATGGGCAGAGCACTTTAAAATTATTCATTTAGATAGGAACGCTAATGCATATTGAAACACTTATGAAACAAAGGTACACGACGAAGAAATATAATCCTAACAAAAAAATTCCTAAAGAATTACTTGATAAACTTTTAAATGTTTTGCGCTTAACGCCGACCTCTATCAACTCACAGCCATACCATTTTATTGTTGCCACGTCACAAAAAGCAAAAACAAATATTGCTGAGTCCATGAACGAGGTGTATCAATTTAATGCTGAGAAAGTAATCCAATCTTCACACGCTATTGTCATTTGTTCCAAGACAAATTTGGATGAAGACTATTTGCGAAAAATTGTTGACGAGGCAGATCAAAGCAAACGGTTTAATTCTCCAGCAAGTAAAGAAGAATATTTTCAATTTTGTAAAAATTTTTTACTAACCCATCGATACGATAAGGACTATGTTTTAAACTGGATGAAAAGACAATGTTATATTGCTCTAGGAACCCTTTTAATTGGCTCGGCGGCCCTCGGTATTGATTCTACGGCAATGGAAGGTTTTGATACCCAGCGTCTAGATAAAAATTTCGATCTAAATACTCAACAATTAACAAGCCTTGTTGTCGTGTCTTTAGGGTATAGAGCCGAAGATGATTATAATAGTATTTTGGAAAAATCTAGGCTTCCACTTAAAGAACTTTTCACCTTAATGTAATACGACGAACATAAAACTGACGTGTAGTCGATCATGTATGGTCATGATATGAACGCACAGATTTTTTAAAGTTTTCTATAGATAGCATTAATCGTATTAATAACCATAAATACGAATACAACTTATAAATAATTAACGAAGAAGTAATATCTTAACGTCTATAATTTAAGTTATCGTCTTCTTCATTTATAGCCTAAGCCCTATTCATGATTATTATCCCAAGGTTATTTTCTCTTACAATCCATTAAAATAAACTGATGTTTGCCACAATTTATTTTATGCTTCACATCCATTAAATTTAAGAAAATTAAATAAAAACCTTGTAACATTCGAATGCTTTTATCGGAAAAATTAACGTTACACCGTTTATTGAAGCGATCAAAACATAGTTAATTAACAAAACAAACCATTATTGTTTTCATCCATCATCAAATTTATCAATTGAATGCCTATTCTTTTCTGAAGTTAATATTTACGTAAAAATAAAATTTCCATAAAAATTATCTATGTTCCAAAACGTTGTTTCATGACAAAATAAAGTTTTATTTTGCAAAAAAGTGTGGTTTTTCTCATTCTAAATAAAATTTGAATTCAAACTAAGCAACTAGGCTGGTTGAGTTGCTTTGCTATAAAACCTGAGTCTGGTATCCTTTTAACAGTGTATATAAAACCAATAGTTCTATGACCCTTGCCTCTTTTTAAACAAATAGGGCGATAAAATTAACTTCAATGACATACATGTGGTATTTTATAGGTTAGAATTCACATAGCTACCTATATCAAATACAACGCAGAGTTAACAAAAGGAATTTTAATCGTGATTCACCTTTTTGAACCTTGGTCCATAGAAAATCTAAGACTTGAAAATAAAATCGTTATTCCTCCTATGTGTCAATACAGTGCAGAACACGGCAAAATGACAGATTGGCATCGAATCCACATAGGAAGTATGCTTAAATCAGGGGCAGGCTTGTTCATCGTTGAGGCCACAGCGGTTTCCCCTGAAGGTAGAATAACGCCCTACTGCGTAGGATTGTGGAATGACGAAACTCAAGAGGCCATGCAAAAAATGTTGCACTCGGTAAGAAAATATTCTTCTATGCCCATTGCCATACAACTGGCTCATGCAGGTAGAAAAGCATCCACTTATGAACCGTGGAAAGCAAAGGAACAGGCAGAACGCGCTATACCCCCCTCTGACCCATTAAGTTGGCAGACAATAGCCCCATCGGCCCTACCGTATGAGCCCGAAGATCCTATACCACAAGCAATGTCCTCTGATGCGTTGGAAAGAATAAAACGAGCTTTTGTCGATTCGGCTTTGAGATCTGAAGCCCTAGGCTTTCAAGGAATTGAGCTTCACATGGCGCACGGTTACTTGTTTCATGAATTTTTATCGCCACTTACCAACAAACGCGACGATCAATATGGCGGAAGTCTAGAAAATCGTATGCGATTCCCATTGGAAGTTTACCAAGCGGTCAAAGAAAAAATCTCAAACACAATACCGTTATGGGTAAGAATATCCGCCACAGATTGGACTGAAAATGGTTGGAACCTTGAGGATTCTATTGTTTTTTGCAAAGCATTAAAAAAGCATGGATGTCCCCTTATCCATGTATCCACTGGGGGCTTAAGTCCGCAACAAAAAATTCCTGCTGGCCCTGGCTTCCAAGTTTACTTTTCGCAAGAAATACGAAAACATGCCTCTATCCCTACTATAGCGGTAGGATTAATTGATCAGGCAAAACAGGCGGAAACCATTTTAGCATGCCAGCAAGCCGATGCGGTTGCCATTGGGCGGGCAATTCTTGCTAACCCTCATTGGCCCTGGATAGCTGCCGAACAGCTAAATCGAAAAATACATACCGCTCCCCAATATTGGAGGGGAAAAACAAATCCTAAAGCAGATATATTTAAAATCCCTTAAATTATAATAGAGGATTACAACCCTTTCACTTTTCATGAAATGTTTAAAAAAAGTTTTTGATCTAGGAACTGATTTTAGAGGGGGATAACAACATGCAAGAAGAAAGTTTTTGACAGGCTGCTCTTGCTGTTGCTTGACTCAACCCTGTTACTCTGGCCCGATAAAGTTTGTTTTTCCCTACTCTAACCGCTTGTATTTGCTGGTTTCCTAATTTCAAGGCCGCATGTGTTTTGGCTTTTGCCACCGCAGTATGTGCCTGAGACGAAGAAACGAAAGCCCCTACTTGAATACCCCACTGCCCTACAGAAGAAACATTTTTTTCATATTCAAAAGATTTTAATTTATGCTTGGATGATCTATTAAAATTATTTCTTTCAGGCACAGACACAAGTTGATAACTTATGGGTTTCCGTATTGCGCGATACTGATTGGCCGATGCAGAAGTCAGGATTATAGGTGGCTCTAAATTTCGTCGAGATGAAGAAGTAATCTGCTTTGAGGTTTGATTTCTATTAGCGACGGAATATCCTCTTGATGCCCATGTTGAAGCAACAGTAGAAGTATTGATAAATGACGTCCTACGGGATTGGTCAAATCGTTTCCATCGTGTAGGATAGGTTGTTGTATTGGACGATGAAGAGGCCAGCATAGCAACTTGCGTAGTCGCTTGCTGTTTGCTTTGTAAACTTTGCCTATTCAACGCTTCTGTAGTTGCGTCATCCATCCTATTCAAACTGGCATAGTTTAAGCTATCCGTTGCGCTGGAGTTGTTCCTTTTATTACTCCATGCCTGTTGAACTTCTAGCGCTTGGCCCGAAAAATTTCTCTTTGTATAAAAGGCAGATTGGGGCTGGGCGGCAGAGGCATAAATTTCAGGATCAAGATTTGTATTGTTTTGGTGACTTTCAACTAATAAATCAGCTTGAGAACGCCTAAGCGGAGTAATGCCTTGGATTTGAAAGCCTATTGAAGCGACGTAGCGCCGGGTTTCCAAAGGCAAGCTTCTGTTTCTAGTCAAAAAATCATCTAAACGACCGGGTCCACCATTATAGGCTGCTAAAAAACCAGGAGAGCCATAAATATCATACATTTGTCGGATATAAGCCGTACCCGCCATGATATTATCATGGGGATCATAGGCATCGTCACCCAAATTATAAGCTATCCGCATTTCATCGTAAGTGGGTGGCATAAGTTGCATCAACCCCATTGCACCGGGTCCAGACGTCACCAATTGACCATTTACATAAAGATTTCCACCTGATTCTTGTTTCATTACCGCACGTATCCAAGCATCAGGGACATCGAATCGTCTAGAAGCTTCATAAATATATGGCCCCCAAGGATCACCAGGAGGGCCAGGCGGAGCATAATATGATTTAGCACGCGCTTTGTAGTTTGCCACTTCTTGCGCAATAGGTATTTGTTGACGGTATGAAGAAGATGAACACGCTGAAATAAATAATACTAAAGAAGGTAAAAGCCCATATTTCAAAAAATTATTATAAAGATACTGAATATTTAAACGCAACGTGTGTGAATACAACAAACCAAAAAGTGGTAATTTTCTATGATTTTCACAACGAGACATTCTATACTACCTCTATCTTTTTTGGGAAATAGGTACGCTTTACGTTTAGACGTTAATCGGAATTAACAAGATGTATGGTTGCTTGCATTCTAACAAAGAAAACACTCTATTACTATATATAATCCGTTTTAAATATCCTATTTGAAAGTTAAGTGATTGTTGCACAGATATGATTTGCACCCTATTATACCAAGCAAAAAAGATAGAAATTGAATGATTTTCTTATTATGTAATAAAATGAACCGATACAACGCTTGTTGCAAATGAATTTAACGAAATAACCACACAAACCACTGACCCTTAGAACATATGACCTATTATTTAATAAAAGCTTTTCGCAATCGCCCGAATAATTTAACGCTTGCACTGATGGATATTGCTGAAAGCTTTCGTTTATGGCGATTAGGCCTATCGTTAGGATGGTTCGATATTAAATTACGCTACAAAGGTTCGTTTTTTGGCCCTTTATGGATTACGTCCACCTCTGCCGCCATGATTGGTACTATGGGTCTTATTTACAGTTCACTGTTTAATATGGACCTCCATCTTTACTTACCTTACATTTCTCTTGCTATAATTTTATGGGATAATGCAATTGCAATTTATTTAACAGACGGATGTTTTTGCTTTATTCAAGCAGAAGACGTCATACATTCGGTTAAGATGCCCTTTTTTATCCAAGTCATACGCGCTACAACGCGAAACTTAATCATGTTGGGACTTAATTTAACTATTCCTCTTATTGTTCTGCTTTATTACCATTTGTGGCCAGGTTGGATGATTTTGATGTGCATCCCCGGAATCTTAATCAACATTATAAATGGATGGGCTATTTGTTTATTTTTAGGATGCATCTGCGCACGCTACAGAGATATACCTCAAATTATCAATAGTTTAATACAAATTATTTTTTACGTGACCCCGATTATCTGGATGCCTACACAATTGCATAACAAAACAGCTTTGTTGTTAGCAAATCCTTTTTACACGATGATTGAAGTTATTCGCGCACCTTTGATGGGGAAATTTCCATCTGCAAATGTTTGGGGAGCTTTATGTTTATACTCCATATTCATTATCGCTATCTCTTTTTTCGTATTCGTTAAAAAAAGATCCCACTTGGCTTTTTGGATATGAATAATACAGAACATAATCCATACAAATTAATTATTATTAATTGATTTGAATAAAATGACTTAAAAAATCAAATGGTTCATTTTGGTCGAATAAAACGCAGATTATCTTTGCATAAACTAGAAAGAATCAAGGCATTGCTTTCTAAGCGAATAATTTTGTCATTCATTTAATTCCGTATGGTCTTTTTTACGAAGTATACTTATATACTTGTACAGGATTGAATTAACCAAGAAACTCAACTATAGCTTTTTTATAGTTAAATCGGATAAATTTTCTTTTAAATCGTCTTTATCATAAATCAACCAGATAATATGAAC
>NZ_CAWUGZ010000141.1:0-26211 GCF_963921845.1 Commensalibacter sp. Nvir
AGATGAATATTAGATTCTAATAATTATATAAACAAACTACGGGATATATAGTATGAAATTTGCTTCACGTATTAACTCTTTTAAAGCAAGACCTGAATTATTTTTCAAAAATAATCAACCTGGCACCGTTAATATTATTCAACGCATGGGGAAAGTAAAAAATTTAACTCATGTCGAGTTAAATTATCCTGAACATTTTCAAGTGAATACCATAGAAGAAATTAAAACAGCAATTAAAGATAACAATCTTATTTTTGGTGGTATTGCGCTTAGATATCAAAAAGATTTTTTAGACGGCGAATTTGGAAATCCCGTGCCACGTATTAGGCAAAAAGCAATTCAAATTACATTAGAGGCAGCTAAAGTCTGTCGTGAACTGGGGGGGCAAATCGTTACATTATGGTTTGCAAATGATGGTTTTGATTATCCCTTTCAAATAAATTACGAACAAGCCTATCAAGATGTTGTAGATGCCATTCGGCTTGTGACAAAAGAAAATTCGGACTTAACTTTTAGCTTTGAGTATAAACCCTACGAACCCCGTGTGTTTTCATTAATTGGAGATATAGCTGCAACGTTAATGCTTATTGAAGAGGTAGGTACTTCTAATTTAGGGGTGACCTTAGATTTTTGTCATATGCTTATGAAAAAAGAAAATCCCGCTTATTCTTTATTTTGTGCCGCTCGGAAAAACAAACTCGTAGGGTTTCACTTAAACGATGGGTATGGTCATTTTGATAATGGGTTAATGCTCGGTAGTGTTCACCTGATGCAAACCCTTGAATATATTTATTATGCTAAGAAGTATAATTTTAAAGGGTTAATTTATTTTGACACTTTTCCACTACGAGAAGATCCCGTACGTGAATGTGAACAAAATATTATTATGTATACCCATCTGTCCAACTTCATTGATACGGTAGGTATGCAGAAAATTGATGAACTCATTAAATCGCACGATGCAATTCAAATACAATCGTTATTGTTTTCTTTGATTAACGTCAAAATTTAATAAAATTTTTATTGATACTTTTATAATAGGTATTTTCATGTTTGATAAAATTGGTTTACCTAAAAATTTATTATGGGGCTACATCGGCCTATCCTTATTTATGATTGGTGATGGTATCGAACAAGCTTGGCTAACCTTATATTTTGTTAAAAAAGGCTTATCGGCTAGTAATGCTTCGTTTTTAATTACATGTTATGGAATTACGGTAACGATTGCAGCTTGGATTTCTGGCGTGATGGTTCAAACACTGGGTCCACGTAAGGTGATGCTTGCTGGCATCGTTGCTTTTATAGGCGGCAGCATCGGGTTTATTGGCTGGGGCCTTCCCTCGCTAAATTTTTTAATTATGGTTCCATTCTATGCTATTCGAGGGTTGGGATATCCATTATTTGCTTATTCATTTTTAGTTTGGATTAATTACAGCGCATCCTTAGAACGTCGTTCTACAGCCGTAGGATGGTTTTGGTTTACTTTTTCTCTGGGACTAAGCGTTTTAGGTCCTTTTCTATCTTCCATGATCATACCTCTTGTCGGTGAAATTCATGTTTTATGGCTCGGCGTTATATTCGTAATTATAGGGGGTACGTGTGCCCTTTATCTAAATAAAGATCAGGTTTCGTCCTGTGAAATTCATAAATTTTCTTTTGACGAATTAATGACAGCTATTACTATTTTGCAAAACCCAAGAATCAGTATGGGTTTAATTGTAAAATCCATTAATGGATTGGCACAATATGGCTTGCCTGTGTTCCTCCCCATTTGGCTGCTTAGCTATGGATACACACAAAATGAATGGCTACATATGTGGTCTGCTGTTTTCACAGTTGCTATTTTTTCTAATTTATTTTTTGGTTTTTTCGGGGATAAATTTGGGTGGAGAAATACAATTATGTGGGTTGGAGGCGTTTCGTACGCTGTTGTTCTTATTTTAATATTATTACTACCACAATTTTTGGGGCATAATTACTATCTCATGATGTTTGTGCTGTGCCTTTGTGGGGTTTCTATGGCTGGTTACGTTCCTTTATCTGCTTTGTTCCCTTTATTAGCTCCAGAAAATAAAGGTGCTGCAATGTCAGTTTTAAATCTAGGTGCAGGATTAGGCGCTTTTCTTGCCCCTGCAATTGCAGGGATATGTTACGATAGCGTTGGGGTTAAAGGAATATTGATCGTTTACGCAGGGTTTTATATTTTAAGTGCTTTTCTTACCCCTCTTTTAAAAACACCGCAAGAGTTAACAACAGAATACCAAACTGTAATCGTTGAAAAATAAATGGTTTTGTTATTTGATGGTTATAGTTTTTTATGAAAATATTATAATAAAATATCTTATGACGATTGTAACCCCTAAACAGTTTGAAAAATAATTTTGCTATGGGGTTCACAATCCTTTTTTGTGACCTTTTATTTAATTTATTTAGTAAAGGACGAAAACAGTTTTTTATACGCAAGCATTACAATGTATAGTTAACAAGATGTCTCGTATTTTTTAGTAAAATTAGAATAAAAATTTGATACTCAAAATAAATCAAACATAATCTATAAAAAATTAATCAGAAATCTACTAGACGCTTACGTTTTCTTGAGTTTGAAACATTAAAAACGCGAACGTTTATTAAGATTTATCTAAATTATGCTCGAGTGCATACACGGCTGCTTGAACTCTACTCTTTAAATTTAATTTTTTTAGGATGTTTTGTACGTGAACCTTAACTGTACTTTCAGTAAGATTAAGGGATCTGGCAATTTCTTTATTGCTAACGCCTTTAGTGAGCCATACCAATGTTTCTTTTTCCCTTGGAGTTAGACTGTCATAAACACAATCTGAAGCAGTGTGCAAATTCGTTCTTTTAAGTCGTGTTATCAGTTTGGTTGTCATTTCAGGTGACAATACACTGTCGCCTTGTAAAGTCCTTCGAATACTGTTTAACAGAAAGTCCGCGTCGATGTTTTTTAGTAAATATCCTTTGGCACCCATACGCATACATTCAACTAGATCATCACTTTCTTCTGAAACCGTTAAAATAATGATGTTAAGGTGAGGATGTTTATCTAAAATAACGCCTAACGCTTCTCTGCCCCCCATAACGGGCATATCAAGATCCATCAATACGACGTCGGGCTGGGTTTTATCAATAAGTTTTAATCCAGCAATTCCATCTGAAGCTTCACCAATAATTTCAAAATCCTCTTGAGTTTCTAAAAGAAATTTTAAACCGCTACGGAATAACGTATGATCGTCAATTAGTACTATGTTGGTTTTTATTTCTTGCATGTGTTTACCCATACTACTTTTTAGGCAAAGGTCAATGTAACGATAGTACCTTCACCCAAATTTGAATTAATTTTAACGCTTGCCGAAATTTTGGCGGCGCGCTCTTCCATAATGGACAAGCCAACGTGATAGGTTTTAATATGTATTAAATCCTCGTGATTGAAGCCTACGCCATCATCTGAAACTTTCATGACAAAGTGACCTTGATTGCTAAAACAAATATGGACATTGGAAGCATAGGAGTGCTTTCTAATATTCGAAAGCGCTTCTTGAAGTATGAAAATTACCTGCAATTGTTGTTGTTGAGTAAGAAAATATTCTTGATTTAGTCCTTCGACGGTGACCTTTATCTTCGCTTGCTTTTTAAAACGATTCAACAATTTGTGTATGCTATTTCCAAAATCGTCTTGATTTATTTCTGTTCTAAAATTAAGTAAAAGCTCTCGAACATCGTCGTAACATTCTTGAATGCCTTTTTGGATAAAGTTTAAATTTTTCGATATTCTTTCGGTTTCATTTTTCTTTATAGCTTGCTGCAGCATTTGAATTTGTAGGTTTAAGAAGGACAAAGATTGTGCAATATTGTCATGAAGACCTTGTGCAATAAGGTTCCGTTCTTCTAAGATAGCCAATTGCTTATCTCTTACAGCTAACTGATGATTTTCAATAGCAACAGCTAATTGCCTCGTTAGCGTTTCAATTAAATGTTGATTTCTAGAGTTAGGCTTTATGCCATCTTTATTAAAATAAAGAATCATGAAACCCATCTTATTATTATTGTGACTAAGGGGGAAAACAATTAAATATTGAAAATTTTTTTTTATACAGTCGGGCAGTTGAACGGTGTTCGTGTCATTAATATAAATATAACGTGGTTTAATTTGACTGTTAAAAAAAGATAAATCTGAAAAGCATGTGTTGCAATTTTGAAAAGAATTGCAGCTTTTTGGAAAATTATGTGCTTGAACGAACTGGATGTGATTGTTGCGGGTTTCGTTTACCAACCCAATGACGCCTGCGTTTGCCCTGCTAAGACCAATTACATTTGTCAAAAAGATCTGCAATGTGTTTTCATAAGTTTGCGATTCATGTAAAAAAACACTCATATCATACAAAATAGAAAATTCTTGATTTTTCTCTTCTAAATCAGCTGTTTTTTGTAATACCTTTTTTTCAAGATTATTATAAAAGTCTTGTAAGTTGACAGCCATAGCATTGAATCCAGTAGAAACAATGCCAAATTCGTCTTTTCTAATGATTTTTACGCGTTTATTTAAATTGCCTTGGCTTATCGCAGCAATGCCTTCTTGTAAATAGCGTAAGGGCCTGATAATCATTTGGTACAGATAGTAAATTTCAGCGAATGCAGTGATTATAATCATACCAATTAAGCTGCCTTGCATTAATCTTATCCAAATAATATTTTTGGTGTTTTGGTTTTCAATTTGTTCAACCAGATCATTGATTTGATTAACAAATTGATCAAGTACGTTTAAATTTTCTTTTGAAATGGGTTGGTGCAATTGAACGGAGTGGTCAATAATATTTTTAATTATTTGGGAAAATTTCGTTCGAATATGATCAATTTTTTGTTTTATTTTTTTATTTTTTTGCACTGTAAAAACGTTATGACTCGTAGTCTTTAAAGTTTCTAAAATAGAAATAAAATTATTTTCTTCATCGTGAATTTTTTTTGTATCTGATTGTCCAACTAAGTTTGCCAGTTTGTATACATGCATTCTTAAGCTGCCAGCATGATTAATAGCAACGCCTCCGTTTTCAAGTTGCCATAATAAAGCTAGAGCCAAACACGTAATAGCCATGCCACAAATAACTCGAGCAATGACAGCAATTAATAATTTTGTGGAAAGACTGTATCGTCGTACGGGATTTAGCATAAAGGTATTTCAGATCTTTTCCAATCGCCACTTTTTCCACCGTGTTTTTCGATTAAATAGATCGATTCAATTGCCATTGCTTTGTCGACTGCTTTTAACATGTCGTATATCGTCAACAATCCGACAGAAACTGCAGTCAAAGCTTCCATCTCAACCCCTGTTTTCCCTTCTGTTTCGGCTATTACCTGAAGGGTTAAACGGTATTGTTCATCGTGGCAAGTAAAGGATACATTTATATGCGTTAGAGGTAAAGGATGACACAATGGAATTAAGTTTGACGTTTGTTTTGATCCTTGTATAGCGGCAATACGTGCAATACCTAGGATATCGCCCTTTTGACTATTGCCCTGCTTTACGAGTTTGTAAGCTTTGGGGGAAATCTTAATACTTCCTGTGGCGGTAGCTTTACGTTTGGTAGGTTGTTTTAATGAGATGTCAACCATGTGTGCTTGTCCAGATTTATTGAAATGGGTTAATTCTGACATGGTCTTCACCTTTTTATCGTCTCATTGACAAATCTTGGTTATAATACAATAGATTAGTAAGACTTTTTTCAGATAAGATAAAAAAGGATAGATAGATTGACAATACATGTCCTTTATAATCTTAAACAATATTAATGTGTAGAAAAATAATGGTTACTGTTCAATATTTTGGTGTCTTCAAAGAAATTTTAGGCGTGGCAAAAGAAGAAATTGATTATAAGCATTGTAAAAATACAGTAGTTCTTTTGGCTTATCTTAGAAAGCGTAGTGCCGTATGGTCTGACACGTTGGCGGAAGAAAAAATTTTTAGACTTGTTGTTAATAACCAGATTATTTATAAAAACGTTGATCTCAAAAATGGCGACGAAATTGGAATTTTACCTCCCGTTACGGGAGGTTAGGTTATGATTACTATTAGTCTTGACGACAGACCTTTTAATAAGTTTTATCAAGAAAAATTATTTAAATCCAAACTCGATGAATACGGTGCAATTGTTAGCTTTACAGGCATTGTTCGTCGTCACGACACCATCGTTCCTTTAGAGCATCTTTATATTGAATATTATCCGCAACTGACAGAACAAGAAATTTATCGTATTGTTATTGATGCGAAAAAAAGATGGAAACTTAAATCCGTACTCGTTATTCATCGAGTGGGTCAAATTTTCCCTAATGAAGAAATAATTTTTATTGCTGTGGCTTCACTGCATCGTACAGAAGCGTTTCAAGCCGCTGAATTTATTATGGATTATTTAAAAACAGAAGCCCCTTTTTGGAAAAAAGAATATCTACAAAATGGAACATCACGATGGGTAGAAGCAAAGACTTCTGATCAGCTTAAAAAGAATTTTTGGTCTATGCATAAATGGCAATGAGTTAAATTTTTGAATAAAACAGCAAAACGTTCCTTTCGTATGCAATTAAAAACGAGTCAATTTATTTTAAAAACTTCTACCCAATAGAAACGGTTTCATTACAATGAAGAAGGTTGGTATTGTATTAGCAGGTGGAGAAGGAAAACGGGCTGGTGGCCATGATAAAGGCTTGCTGACTTTAAATAATATTCCACTTGTGCAGCATGTCATTGAAAAAATCAAAGATGATCTTGATACGCTTTTTATTAGTGCTAACCGTAATTTTGATTTTTATCATTCTTTTTCTTATCCCGTTGTTCGTGATAAGCCAGAATATTGCCATAAAGGGCCGTTGGGTGGAATAGCAAGCGTTTACACTCGTATTCCCAAGAATACAGAAATGGTCATGGTTGTTCCTTGTGACGTACCTTTTTTGCCAAAAAAAATTGTGTCGCTAATGACAAAATCATTGCTCAGTCAGGTTGATTATGAAATTGCCTATGCTTCTACTCTTCAAAGGATACATCCTAGTATTCATCTTTTTAAATATTCTATAGGAGTGGGAATAGCACATCATCTCAATCACGGGGAATATAGTTTGAAATCTTGGATATTTAAACATAAAGTTATAAAAACGCTATTTCCAGACGAAAAGGCGTTTATAAATATGAATGATTTAACCCTTTTGAATAGATATCAGCACAATCATGATGGATTATAGACAAGCATTGACAGAGTTACTGTCTGCTATGACGGCAAGGCAAGACTGTATACAAGTGTCTGCATTGGATGCTGTTAATTATATTTTAGCTAAAAATCTTTATGCTCAATACGATTCTCCTTTTTTTGATAACAGTGCAATGGATGGTTACGCGTTAGGAAGTTACAGTAAATCAGAAACAAAGTGGGAAATTATTGATAGAGTTACAGCGGGAGACGATGCACATCATATAAAATTAAAATCTGGACAGGCTGTTCGAATTTTTACTGGAGCGCTCATTCCTAAAGGAACGGTTACGGTTGTTCAGCAAGAAATATGCCATATAGAAGCTAAATTTTTATCTCTAACACATTCGACCAATTTAGCTCAAAATATAAGAAAACGAGGAGAAGAATTTAAAAAAGGATCGTTATTGGTTGCTAAAGGGCAGCGTTTGACTCCAGGGATTATCTCTGTAATTACGAGCCAAGGGTATCAAGAAATACCGATTATTAAACCATTAAGTATCATCGTTTTTTCGACAGGTAATGAGCTTATACAACCGAATGAACCGTTGACGGCAGGTAAAATTTATGACGCCAATCGTTATATGCTTTTGAATTGGTTAAAGCAATCAAGGCATACAATCATAGATGGAGGTGTTCTTTCCGATAATTTTGATAAAACCAGAGAGGCTCTTTTAAAGGCAAGTCAGCAAGCGGATGTTGTTGTTACTTCTGGAGGCGTTTCTGTTGGTGAAGAAGATCATGTGCTTACCTCATTAAAATCAGTAGGTGAATTGAGGTTTTGGAAATTAGCTATTAAACCCGGTAAACCCTTTGCTTGGGGAGAAATCGGTCCATGCAAGGTTTTTATGTTGCCTGGTAATCCCGTAAGTTCGCTAGTGACGTTTCAGCAATTGGTTATTCCTGCCTTAAAAGTGATGGGTGGCGAACCCGTAGAAAAATCTTTGCCTCAATTTTATTTGGCTAAAGCCAATTTTGTTTTAGTAAAAGATAATTCGAGAAGAGAATTTTTGAGGGTGAATGTCTATTACGATACGGACGGATTAAGGGCAGACAAGTTATTGCATCAGGGATCCGCTATGTTAGGGGTGTTGGCTCAGGCAAATGCCTTAGCAGAAATTCCCCCGCATACGTTGATTAACAAAGAGGATTTGATTAAAATTTACTTTTTTTCTTCTGCTATTATTTAAGGATATGTATGTATGCAATCTATTAAAATTGGACTTGTTTCTATTAGTGATCGAGCCAGTCAAGGCATTTATCAGGATAAAGGTTTACCTAGTTTAAAAGAATGGCTTGACCAAGCCGTGTTAAATGAAAAAGAATACGTAGAACGGCTAATTCCTGATGAGCAAGATCAAATTGAACAAACGCTTATTAATTTAGTTGATGATAAGGGTTGCTCTTTAATTCTAACAACCGGTGGCACAGGACCTTATCCAAGGGATGTGACGCCAGATGCCACTCTTGCTATTGCCGACAAAGTCATGCCGGGGTTTGGTGAGCAAATGCGACAAGTGAGTTTGCATTTTGTGCCTACGGCTATTTTATCGCGTCAAGTGGGTGTAATAAGAAAGCATAGCCTTATTCTTAATTTGCCAGGCAGACCCAATGCTATTCGTGAAACACTTGGAGGGGTTGAGGATGAAGCCGGTAAAACAATCGTACAAGGTGTTTTTGCCGCAGTGCCGTTATGCGTCGATGCCATAGGGGGACCGTTTATTGAAATAAACGAGAAAGTTTTACAAGCATACAGACCTAAAAATTCTTGATAGTGGTGGCAAATGCTTTTACGTTAAAAGATTGCTTTATTTATGGGTACAACTAATTTTGGCACAATTTATAATGCAAGTTCTAATTCGTAAATTTTATTACTAAGTTTGTTACCCACCTGTTTTTGCCATGATGCGGTTAATTTGGTTCGGCTTTTCTAAAAAATTATGGGATTTAGGCTTAGACAATATAGCCTGAGTAATAGCCTGTTCTAATTCTGCGTCACTGCAATGGGATCGTAGTAAAGGTCTTAAGGGCATTTGATCATTTTGACCTAGACAAGTATATAAGATGCCATCTACGGACAATCGCACTCGGTTACACGTTTCACAAAAATGTTGCGATAAGGGTGTGATGAGTCCTAGCTTAAAAGAAGTATTTTGCGAGGATTTCCAGTATCTGGCTGGACCATTTCCTATTCTGTCAATAATGGGATAAAGTTTATATTTTTCTTTTAATTCGCGAATAATGGGTTGAAGATTGACAGTTTTGCTATGTTGGCCTGTTTTTCCCATAGGCATAACTTCGATTAAACAAAGAATGAAATTATGTTCTATACAAAATTGTACCATCTGATCAATATCGTCTAAATTTTGACCGGGAATAGGAACCATGTTGATTCTAATTTTGCTCAGACCAATTTTTTTTGCTTCTTCCAATCCTTTAAGGATTTGATTTAAGCAATCCGTACCAGTAATTTTAAGTAAACAACTTTGTTTTAATGAATCCAAACTGACGTTAAGACGATGCAATCCGGCATCGTACAAAGGTTTTGATAATTTTAATAATTGCGTGCCATTTGTGGTAATGGTCAAATCGCGAATGACGTTAATTTTAGAAATGCGATTTACTAAGGTGACAATATCTTTTCTAAGTAAAGGCTCGCCCCCCGTCAGCCGGATGCTATGCGTTCCTAATTTAGCAAATGTTTTAATAACCCTAATTATTTCATGGGAAGTCAACCAGCTTTCCCGTGCTTCAAATTGTCTATATCCTTTAGGAATACAATAATTGCATCTCAAATCACAGCGATCGGTTACCGATACTCTTAGATAGTCAACAGTTCTTCCAAAACGATCAATTAACATTTCATAAGCATCCAAGAATTATTTTTGATTCATAATATAATGCAAATAAACTCAGTTTAAATCCTTCTTTTGTTGCATCTTTTTTCTAAAGATATCGATTTGTTTAAAAAAGTAAGAAAGTTATAAAGGTGTAAAATTGAAGGTTTGTGGTTAAATCACACAAGGGGATAAACGATTGGTTTTATAAATTTTGAGTGTACTAATTTCTTTAATTATAGGTAAAGTTTAAACGTTAAAAGTTTGGCTTTAATGCGTTTAAATTTAATATTTTTTATAGGTTTATCCTTTATTTTCGTGGTCATTTTGAAAAAATTAGCTTTATACACAAGAGCCCTTTTCTATACGGAGATGGGAGCCCTTAAAAATTTTTATGTCTTCACAATCATGAGAAACAATGATGAGTAATCCTTGAGTAAGGCTTTGCCAGTGATCAATTTCTTCTCTAAGTTTTGTACGTAAGCTAGGGTCAAGAGCAGAAAAAGGTTCGTCTAAGAGAAGGGTTTTGGGTTGATTTATCATAGCTCTTGCTAAAGCAACCCGTTGTTGCTGGCCACCGGAAAGTTGACTGGGATACGCATCAAGCAAATGTTCCAGTTCAAAACGTTGCACCCAAGGATAAATAAGATCGTAAGTTTGTTTACGTCTAGGATTAAAAATTCCTTTTACCAAAGAAAATGCTATGTTTTGTTTTACCGTTAAGTGAGGGAACAAGGCATAGTTTTGGAAAAGATAAGAAATTTCTCTTTTTTGAGGCCTGATGAATATATTTTTTTCAGTATGCGTTATGGTTTTGCGGTTTAAAATAATTTTCCCCTTATCAGGTTTTATCAATCCCGCAATAGAATGTAACAGCAACGTTTTGCCTGATCCAGACGGGCCAGTAATCAAAATTACTTTCTCTTGGGAACGAAATCGTAAGTTAAGTTCAAAAGAATTATTGGAAGTGTATAATTTTTTTGTGAAATCAATAAAAAAATTCACGACCGTTACTCGGTTCTTGCCCATGTTTTACGAGAAGAAAGGTATTTTGTTATAATGAGTACAAAAATACAAATAAGTGAAAGCAAAATAACGAGACTGTTAGCCTCGTAATCATTGCCCTCTTGAACGGCTTCATAAATGGCTGTCGACATAGTTTGTGTTTTTCCTGGTATGCTGCCTGCAACCATTAATGTTGCGCCAAATTCACCTAGCGCACGGGCAAAGGCTAACAATGCATTTGCTAAAATATTTTCCCAAGCTAATGGCAAAAAAATGCGAAAAAAGATGGCAATACCAGAAATTCCAGAAAGTTGAGCGACATGTTCGTAGCGTGTATTTATTGTTTCAAAAGCAACGCGCGAGGGATTAACCACTAAGGGGAATGTAATAAAGACAGCGGCTATAACTGCACTTTGCCAAGTAAAAATAAGGTTTATCCCTAAAAACTGTAACCAATTTCCCAAAGGACTATTATGGCCTAGGGCTACTAGAAGATAATATCCCATTACGGTGGGAGGCATAACCATGGGTAAGGTTAAGATAGTGTCGAATATTTCTTTCCCATAGAATTTGTTGCGAGCTAATAGGAAGCTTAATGGAATACCGATAACAAGATCAATGCACAATGCCGAACAGGCTACTTTTAAGGACAAAAATACAGCGACCCAAGGGATATGCATCATATGAACAAAGTGTTACCGTTTTTGAAAGCCATAATGAGATAAAACCTGCTGTCCTTGCGGAGAAACAACGTAATCAATGAAACGTTGAGCCAGGTCTTTACTTTTGCTGTAGGTGGTAATTGCAATTGGATAGGTAATGGCTTGTGGAACAGAAACGTTCATAACGATTTTTACTTTATTCGGCATAATAGCCGCATCACTACCATACACAAATCCAGCGTCTACTTCAGCTCTACCTACGTAATCCAATGTTTGCCTAACACTTTGGGTCATGATAAACTTGGGTTGTAGTTTATCCCATAATTGCATAGAATTGAGAGCTAAATGCGTATAGTAACCTGCTGGGACAAAAGCAGGATTGCCAATTGCAATTTTTTGAATAGTACCCAGCTCCAAGTCTTGTAATTTTTGTATAGGAATGGAATGATTTTTTGGTTCGATTAATACTAAATTATTTTTTGTAAAAATTACTGAAGTTTTTGGATCAATTAATTGTAAATCTAAAGCTTTTTTCATGGTGGCTTCATCTGCAGAAGCAAACACATCGACTGGCGCACCGTTTTTCATTTGCTGCAGTAACGTTCCAGAAGCGGCAAAGTTAAAAGATATTTTATTTTTTGGATTTTCTTTCTCAAAATTCTTGCCAATTTGTTGAAACGCTTCGTTTAAACTGGCCGCTGCAGAGACGATAATGTCTTTGGCGTAAGTTACACTAGGCAACATTAGGAAAAGTGCAAAAAAAGTCAAACAGATACACTTGATAAAAGACCCCATATGCGTAACCCTTTTAGAGCTGTTTAAGGGTTACAACATTACTCTAATTATCGAGGCCTTACAAGTTGCCAAACTCTTGTTAGATAGAAAAGAGACGCAAAACCACTAAACACATGAACCAAGCGTGTAAAAGGAAACATTAGAAAAACACTCATTCCCATAAATAAATGTATTTTGAAAATAATAGAGGCATTGGCAACGTAGCTGGCTGCATCCCCCCTTCCTGTAATAATATGTTGCGCCCAGGTCATCAAACGTACCATTTGAGCACCATCCAGATGATGGGCGGAGACAAAAATTGTTGAGAGGCCTAGGCAAAGGGTAACAAAAAGCCAGCCTAAAAGAAATTTATCACGCCACGTGCTATTAAGGGAAATACGTTCGCAAGTAAAACGGCGGTGAAGTAAAATTAAAATACCGATTAAACAACATATCCCTAGAACGCCACCTAATCCCATAGCAAAAAGTTGTTTAAAGCTATGGCTGATCCCTAAAAATTTCCAAAGTGCCAGAGGGGACAAAAGTCCAATTAAATGGCCGAAAAAGAGCCCTAATATGCCAATGTGAAATAGTATATTGCCAAGACGTAATTGGCCTTTATAAAGCAGCTGACTGGAGTCACTTTTCCAACTGTATTGTTCTCTTTCAAAACGAATAAGACACCCGACGATAAACACGGTTAACACAATATAGGGATAGATGCCAAAAATGAAATTATCTAAGTAAGGCATTGTCTAAATCTCCATTGGTTTTTTTTGTTGTGATGGACAAAGGGTGCAGGCGTTTGGTGTTAATAAAGGTTCTATTCCTTCAGGATTGTAACCAAATTTTTCCATAGCTTCGTCCATGTCGTGAACAGGGGGCGAGTTCATAGGAGCTGGAGATGTGGGAGAGAGCGATATTAATACAGTAAATATAGAAGCATATATCGAGTGGTTTGCTTGAAGCTTTTTGCCAATATGGTGAATTACATCAATAGAAGCAGATAACAATTCCAGTGCTTTTTGTTTTTCACAAAGGGATAGGAACTCTAAAAACAAAGGAAGATAATCAGGAAGCTCATTTACTCCGGCAAGGTCGAAATTTTCTGAACGGTATTCCTCAAGAAGATCAACCATAGCCTGTCCGCGCATTTTATCCTCGCCATGAATATGCTCAAACAAATGCAACGATTGCGTAGGCGTCCGATCAAAGGTTTGAACATAGTCTTCTTGTAGAGAAATGAGATCAGTTTCGGAGAGATGTTTGCACAAAGGCAACACTTTAGCAGTATCTATTTCGATGTGTTGAAGTTTTTGTTTGATGGTGGATAGCGCGTCGATTAACTCTTGTTCTGGATAGCAGAGTAAAATCGACAAAATTTTGAAGATTTCCATTAGCTATCACTCTCTTTATTTCTATTGGCTTGTATGTCTTCTCTTCTATCCGTAAAGATGGGAGGAGAAACTTTTTTTCTACCAAACAAACTTGCTTTGCTTATGCCATCCGAGCATCCATTGCCAAAAGTAAAACCACAAGATCCCTTGTCCATAAATGCGTCTTCGACCATTTCTTTATGAGAAGTAGGAATAACGAAACGATCTTCATAATTGGCAATAGCCATGAGTTGATACATTTCTTCAAGCTGCTGGCTGGAAAGATTAAGTGTTTGTAAGATAGCTTGGTCGGCTTGTCGTTCAATATTTTTGCTACGCATGTACCGACGCAGCCCAATCATAACTTCTAAAGCATGTAGGATAGGTTCTTCTTTACCGGCCGTTAACAGATTGGCTAAATAGCGTAGAGGAATGCGCAAGTCTTTTACATCAGGAATAATCCCGTTTTCTCCTATCAACCCGTTTTCCATAGCGGATTGTATGGGTGAAAGCGGGGGAATGTACCAGACCATAGGTAGCGTGCGATATTCTGGATGAAGGGGGAACGCCACTTTCCATTCGACGGCCATTTTGTAAACCGGTGAGTTTTTGGCTGCATTTAACCAGCTTTGGGAAATACCTTGTTTCAAAGCTTCTTTAACGATACTCGGATCATTCGGGTCAAGAAACATATCTAATTGAGATGGATACAGATCTTGTTTATCTTCAGTAGAGGCGGCTTCTTTAATTTTATCCGCATCATAAAGCAAAACCCCTAGATAACGTATGCGACCTACACACGTTTCAGAACAGACGGTAGGTTTCCCTCCTTCAATACGAGGATAGCAGAAGATGCATTTTTCGGCTTTTCCAGAAACCCAGTTGTAATAGATTTTTTTATAGGGACAGCCCGAAACACACATACGCCAGCCTCGGCATTTGTCTTGGTCAATCAAAACAATGCCATCGTCTTCGCGTTTATAAATAGATCCAGAAGGGCAACTTGCAATGCATGTAGGATTAAGACAGTGTTCGCAAAGACGCGGGAGGTACACCATAAAGGTATTTTCAAACGTGCTATGTATTTCCTTTTGAATACCCTTAAAAAGAATATCTTTCGAGCGTTTAGAGAACTCACCTCCGAGGTCATCCTCCCAATTGGGACCCCATTCAATTTTTTCCATTTTTTTTCCTGTTAGAATGGAAATGGGTCGTGCAGTCGGTGGGGTTTTTACATTGGGAGCATTCTGTAAGCGCTCGTAATCATAGGTAAACGGTTCATAATATTCGTCAATTTGGGGCAGATTGGGATTGGCAAAGATATTTGATAAAATCTTTATCTTACTTCCTTGCTTGGGTTGCAGTGTGTTGTGAGTTAAAACCCAACCGCCATTGTATTTTTCTTGGTTTTCCCATTCTTTGGGAAAACCAATGCCGGGTTTTGTTTCAACATTATTGAACCAAGCGTATTCAACGCCATCTCTACTGGTCCAGACATTTTTACAGGTTACGGAACAAGTATGACAACCAAGACACTTGTCAAGGTTTAGTACCATACCAACTTGTGCTCTAATTTTCATGAGTTTGCTTTTTACCTTAATTATGCTGTAGCTTGGATGATGTCTTGTTCTTCCATCCAGTCGACTTTGTTCATTTTGCGGACGATGACCAGTTCGTCTCGATTACATCCCACAGTACCATAGTAGTTAAATCCATAAGATAAGTGAGCATAGCCACCAATCATATGGGTTGGCTTGAGAACGGTACGTGTGACGGAGTTATGAATGCCTCCTCGTTTGCCTGAAATTTCAGCACCCGGTACGTTAACAATTTTTTCTTGAGCATGATACATAAGCATCATTCCTTGGGGTATGCGCTGGCTCACGACGGCACGTGCGGTTAAGGTTCCATTAACGTTAAATACTTCGACCCAGTCATTATCGGTGATACCCGCTCGTTGGGCGTCTTTTTCGGAAACCCACACGTGTGGTCCGCCTCTAGATAAAGTAAGCATGCGCAAATTATCACTGTAAGTGCTATGAATTCCCCATTTTTGATGGGGAGTCAAAAAGCTTAGAATAATTTCTTTATTGCCGTTATCTTTTTTCTCTAGGATATTTTTAGTGGATCTTAAATCAATAGCAGGTTTGTATACGCAAAATCCTTCACCAAAAGCTCTCATCCATTGATGGTCTTGGTAGAATTGTTGTCTTCCTGTTAGGGTTCGCCATGGAATATATTCATGGACATTGGTATAACCGGCATTGTAACTGACGTTATCGCTTTCAATACCCGACCAAGTGGGAGAAGATATGATTTTGCGTGGCTGTGCCTGTACATCTCTAAAACGAATGGCTTCGTGTTCTCGGGGTTTGGCAAGATGAGAATGATCCAAACCTGTAGCTTTGGATAAAGCTTCCCAGGCTTTTACTGCAATATGTCCGTTAGTTTCTGGAGCAAGATTTAATATCATTTCAGCAGCATCTATAGCCTTATCCAGTTTTGCTAATCCTTTAGCGCTTCCTTCCTGAACGATACCGTTTAAATATTTAAGTTGTTCTACCTGATCTTGTGTATTCCAACTGATCCCTTTGCCGCCGTTTCCTATTTTTCCAAGTAATGGACCAACAGAGGTGTATTGATCGTAAATAGCACCGTAATCTCTCTCAACAACGGTTAGTGCTGGCATGGTTTTGCCCGGTATGGGTTCACACTCCCCTTTTTTCCAGTCTTTGGCATCAAAAGGCTGACCAAGCTCTTGCGGTGAGTCATGCATTAAAGGAGTTAAGACTACATCTTTTTGTATGCCTAAATAATTCTTCGCTAGTTCAGAGAATTTTTTAGCGATACATTTATAGATTTCCCAATCGCTTTTACTTTCCCACAGAGGTTGTACCGCTTCACTTAATGGATGAATAAAAGGATGCATATCTGAGGTGTTGAGATCGTCTTTTTCATACCACGTTGCAGTTGGCAGAATAATATCTGCATAAAGACAAGTCGTAGACATACGGAAATCCAAAACCGTTAATAGGTCGAGTTTACCTTCCGTAGGCTTGCCAATTTTAACCTCTGTGGGTTTTATACATTTGGTTTCATCACCAAGGACAGCGTTTTGGGTGCCAAGTAGGTATTTTAAAAAATATTCATGTCCCTTGCTGGAAGATCCCAAAATATTGGAACGCCACACAAACATATTTCGCGGAAAATTTACAGGATTGTCAGGATCGTTGCAGGACATATCTAAACTACCCTTTTTAAACCCTTCAACAATATATTCGGAAACGCTTTGGTGGTTGCTTTCCGCGTGTTTGACTACGTTTAAAGGGTTAACACATAATTGTGGTGCTGAAGGTAGCCAGCCCAGCCTTTCTGATTTGGCATTAAAATCCAGTAAGGAGAAACCGTTTGAATTTAAAAAAGTGGTATTGCCCAAAATCTCATTGGCTGAGAGTTTTTCATGACGCCATTGGTTGGTATGATTGTAAAAGAAAGAGGTCCCGTTCATTTGACGGGCAGGTCTATGCCAATCCAAAGCAAAAGCGAGTGGGGTCCAACCCGTTTGGGGGCGCAGTTTTTCTTGTCCTACATAGTGACTCCACCCCCCGCCACTCCTGCCGACGCATCCACACATCATTAACATATTAATAATGCCACGATAGGTCATATCCATATGATACCAGTGATTCAATCCAGCCCCAACAATAACCATACTTTTTCCATGCGTGATATGGGCATTATGGGCGAATTCGCGGGCAACTTGAATCACTAATTGGGGATTGACTCCTGTGTGTTTTTCTTGCCATTTTGGTGTGTAAGGCAAGTCGTCGAAATAATCCTTTGCACCATCGCCGTAGCCACGATCAACACCATAGTTGGCCACCATTAAATCAAATACGGTGGCAACGTATTGTTCTTTGCCATCGGCAAGGGTAATCGTTTTGACGGGTACTTTTCTTAAAAAAGAGCGCGTGTTTTTTTCAGATGCAAAATAATCAAAGGCAACTTCTACAAGTTCGTCTGCTTGGTTAGCAAGAGAAAGTTGTGCTTTGATGGGATTGTTTTTACTATCAACTTCGATGAGATTCCATTGGCCTTTTTCACCCCAACGGAAACCAACAGAGCCTTTGGGAACGACGATATTTCCTGAATTTTCGTCAATAACTAATGTTTTCCAATCTGGATTGTTGGTTTCGTCAAACCTATTTTTTAATTGACTTGCCCGCAAGAAATATTCAGGGATGTAATGATTCCCTGTTTTTTTCAGATTAACCAGCATAGGCATATCGGTGTATTGTCTACAGTAGTTAACAAAATACTCTGAAGGATTGTCTAAGTGAAATTCTTTTAAGATAACATGGCCCATAGCCATGGCTAAGGCTGCATCGGTTCCTTGTTTGGGAGCTAACCAAATATCCCCAAATTTGACCATTTCTCCGAAATCAGAAGAGATAGCAACCGTTTTGGTACCCTTATAACGTACTTCAGCATAAAAATGTGCATCTGGGGTTCGGGTCATGGGTATATTTGAACCCCAGACGAGTAAATAAGTCGAGTTATACCAATCTGCTGATTCCGGAACGTCGGTTTGCTCTCCCCAGACTTGAGGGCTAGCGGGAGGCAGATCACAATACCAATCGTAGAAAGATAAAGGAACCCCACCGATAAGAGACAAATAACGTGAGCCCGACGCATAGCTTATCATAGACATAGCGGGGATAGGCGAAAATCCACATATCCTATCCGGGCCGAACGTTTTGATGGTATAATTGTTTGCTGCGGCAATGATCTCCGTAACTTCGTTCCAGTTCGAACGAACGAATCCGCCTAATCCTCGACGTGATTTATACGATTTGGCCAATTCAGGTGTATTGGTGATATATTCCCATGCGCTTATGGGATCTTTAGTCTGACGGATCTCTCTCCATAATCTGGCAAGTTGTCCACGTATCATAGGATATTTTACCCGTTGAGCAGAATAAACATACCAACTGTAGGAAGCACCACGGGGGCAGCCTCTTGGTTCGTGGTTGGGTAAGTCTGGTCTGGTACGAGGATAGTCAGTTTGTTGTATTTCCCAAGTAATTAGCCCGCTTTTAACGTAAATCTTCCAACTGCAGGAGCCTGTACAATTAACGCCATGAGTCGAACGAACAATGGCGTCGTGTTGCCAGCGTTGGCGATAAGCGTCTTCCCATTTTCTGTCTTCGTTGACAACAGCGCCGTAATTATCGGAAAAATGACTTTTGACTCTTCGTAGAAAATTTAACCGATCCAGTATATGGCTCATTTTCTTCCCTTTACATTAATAGGCTATCGATTCACTTGAATTTTATTATTGTTTAATGAAGATCTGAGAGTGATGTCTTATTACGATTATAAAACCATTTGTTAACAATCGTACAGAGTACATAATACGAAATGAAAAAAGAAAAAGCGATCGTTAAGGATCCTGTATGTTGAATGGATAATGCATTAAGCTGAGGAATAATAAATCCACCATAAGCGCCTATGGCTCCCATAAATCCTAAAACCGTTCCTGATTCTTTTCGCATATTATGCAGGGCTGTCTCGTGATCTTGTGGGGATAATTTTTTGTGAAATTTTAAAAAAACCACTGGGACTTGGGCAAAAATAGAACCGTTTGCTAGACCAACAAAAACAAAAAGGACTAAAAAACTCAGTAAAAACCCAATGAAGTTTCCCGTGCCATCCCCAGAAGGTAGCCAATACATAATACTCAACACGCTCACAATAATGAGAATAAAACTCCATTGTGTAATTTTTGCAGGAGATATTTTATCGGATAAGGAACCGCCCACGACACGAAATATAGAACCCAGTAAAGGTCCGATAAAGGCGTAAGTTAAAGGGTCTTGTAAAGGAAATTCACGTTTTATAAGTAACGGCAAAGCAGCAGAGAAACCAATAAAAGAACCAAATGCCCCGAGATACAGCAGACATAAAAGCCAATTATCTCGACGTTTAAAAATTATAGCTTGTCCAGAAAAGGACGCTTTTGCTGTAGCAAGATCGTTCATACCAAAATAGGCAGCGACAATAGAAATGACCAAAAAAGGTACCCAGACATAGCCAATATTTTGCAGCCACAAGGATTTTGAAAGGCTGCCATGAACCCAATGTTGTGGTGCACCACCTAGAGCTCCAAATATACTGACACTAATAATAAACGGGGTAACAAACTGTATGACAGACACACCAAGATTACCTAGCCCAGCATTCGTTCCTGTAGCCATACCTTTTTTATGTGGAGGGAAAAAATATCCTATGTTGGCCATGGAGGAACTAAAATTCGCACATCCAAATCCGCAAAGTAGAGCGATGATCGCCATAACATAAAAAGGAGTGGATAAATCTTGTATGGCTATGCCAAGCCAAATCGAAGGGATGAGCAAGGAAAAGGTGGAAATTACCGTCCAACGACGACCACCAGTAACCGGCACAATAAAAGCATAAAAAATACGTAAGGTAGCGCCTGACAAGGCAGGAAGTGCGGTCAGTACCATTAATTGCCCAGGGGTGTATTTAAATCCCACGTTAGGCATATAAACGGTGGCTACGCTCCACAATTGCCATACAATAAAAGCCAATAACAAAGCGGGAACGGATATCCATAAATTTCTTAAAGCAATTGATTTACCTTTTGCCTCCCAAAAGTCAGGATCTTCTGGTCTCCAATCGGTTATCAGATTAGGCATGATGTTTTCCCTAAAATAATTTTAAAGTACATTAATCAAATCAATATTTCGGTGCTTACGCTTAAAGTGATTTTATAGTTTTTTAAAAGTCTCTACCATTAGTCGAAAGATGATGGTCGTAGACACTCGATCTAGCTATAATTAACTAAGTGAAAGAAATTTTATTTAAGGTTAAAAATAGTGCGTATATTTTTTTAAGAAATTAAACAATTTGGTTTACGGACGACTGTGAACGCCCAAAAGGATACAACTTAATAAGTTTTCGTAAGTATTTTAAAGAAAATTTTTTTATTGCGAATAATAAGTCTGATTAAGAAGTAGGTTACCCTTTCTTACCGTTAACCTGCCTTAGTTTCTTTTTGCAATATTTTATAATACAGCCGCAAGCATTAAACAGCCGAGTAGTCCACAGACGGAAATAATAGTTTCCAAAACAGACCAAGAGCATAGAGTTTCTTTTATCGTTAAGTTAAAATATTCTTTGAACAGCCAAAAACCAGGATCGTTTACGTGAGAAAAAAATAGACTACCCGAACCCACAGCAATAACCATCAATTCAGGGCGTATATGGGATGTTGAAATCAAAGGGGCTACTAGTCCCCCCGCTGTGATAGCGGAAATTGTTGCAGGCCCTAGAGTAAGGCGTAACAGTGCAGCAATAAGCCAAGCCATGAGTATCGGAGAAATGTGACTTCCTTGTAAAAGCTGGGTAATATAATACCCTATATGGCTATCTAAAAGTATTTGTTTAAATGATCCCCCTCCTCCATTGATTAATATGATCATGGAAATTGCTTTAATTGCAGACGTCATGCTATCCGAAATTGCTTTCATTGTTCTTTTGCAATTAAGACCAAAGGTGAAGATAGCCACTAACACCGCCAGCAGGGTTGCCGTCACGGGATTTCCTAAAAACTCAGCATAAGGCAAAAGAAAATTCTTATTGGGCAGTAGAAGTTCTGCCAGAGCACGAAATCCCATGAGGAAAACAGGTATCAAAATAGTAGTAACGCTAGTGGTAAAACTAGGCATTTCGTGGTCTTCGAACTGTTTGCTCGTGCAAAACTCTTGGAGTACAGGTTTGTCCGTTGATTTCAAAAAATGAGCAAAGATTGGACCTGAAATAATGGCCGTAGGTATGCCTAACAGAATACCATAGAGAAGTGTTTTACCGATGTCCGCATGAAAAAGTGTGGCAATAGCTGTTGGTCCAGGATGAGGAGGTAAAAATCCATGAGTTACCGAAAGAGCAGCTACTACTGGTACACCGACGTACAGTAAGGGTAAGCGCGCATTTAACGCGATCGTTAAAACTAACGGCAATAAAATTAAGAAACCGATTTCGAAAAATAAAGCAAAACCAAGGCAACATCCTGTTATGGTCATAGCCCATTGTATAAAACGTATCCCGAAGTATTTAATCAGGGTTGTAGCAATTCGCTGTGCAGCTCCACAATCGGTAATTAGTCTTCCAAGCATGGCCCCAAAGGCAATAATGAGTGCTAAGCTACCTAACATAGTACCCATGCCGTTTTCGATAGAAACCAATACTTGGTTAAGGCTCATTCCTTCCGTAGTGCCCACAAAAAAAGACACCAGTATTAAAGAAATAAAAGTGTTTAATTTAAAGCAAATAATTAAAAACAATAATAACAAAATACCGAGAGCAACCACTAAAAGGGGCATGTTTCATTCACTCGTTGACGATAGGTACATACAATTCTTAAGTAAGTTGTTAAAAACAACTTTATAAACTTTAATCTAAATTTTCACGAAAAAAGATCAGACGTAATGTTCTTGGTTTCGATGTTTCGTTTATTTATAAAACGATGGGTAATACTGTGACGGTATGAAACCTTACATTTTTTATTCGCTTCTCTGTACCCTCTAGTATCGTGATTAAATTTCACTATAATGAGCAAATTGGGTGTTTATAGGGTTATATCCTTTGTAAGAAAATAATTTTTAAAAGGGTTAACCGAAGGATTATATGATGGGGAAAACAATTGACCGATACTATAAAGAGCAATGCATTGGAAATTAAAACGGTTCAACGCATTGCAAAGCTATCATCTTTAGCTGTTGAAGAAGATGAGTTGCAAAGTTATGCTAAAGATTTAGGTAGCATTATCCACTGGGTTGAGCAATTGAACGAAATTGACGTTTCTCACGTTTCGCCTATGGTTGGTACCGAGCTGGCCCACTTAAGAATGCGTGAAGACAAGGTTACCGATGGTAATTGTAAAGAAGAGGTTCTTTCGAATGCTCCAAAACGCATTGCAGATTTTTATGCTGTTCCGAAGGTGGTTGAGTAATGTTAACTGAATTAAAAATTTCTCAAGCGATCGAAGGCTTGCGTCGTAAAGAGTTTAGTGCTGAAGAGCTTACGCAAGCACATTTAAAAGCCATTGAAGCCTTGAACGAAAGGTTGAACGCTTTTATTACGGTTACAGCAGATTATGCTTTATCTCAAGCTAAAAAAGCAGATGAGCAACTTGCTAAGGGAGACGTCAAACCATTAACCGGTATTCCCTTAGCTATAAAAGATCTTTTTTGTACTAAAAATATTAAAACGACAGCGGCCAGTCGCATTTTAGAGAATTTTGTCCCTCCCTATGAAAGTACGGTTACCCAAAAATTACTTGAAGATGGAGCGGTTTTTTTAGGCAAAACCAATTTGGATGAATTTGCTATGGGTTCAGGCAATCTCAATTCTGCTTTTGGGCCTGTTGAAAACCCTTGGAAGCGTCAAAATGATGATGATTTCCTAGTCCCCGGTGGTTCTTCGGGTGGTTCTGCTGCTGCTGTGGCTTCAGCGATGGCAATGGGGGCTACAGGGACAGACACGGGTGGATCGATACGCCAACCGTCTTCATATTGTGGAATTACAGGGATTAAACCTACGTATGGACGGTGCAGTCGTTGGGGAATCATTGCGTATGCCAGTTCATTGGATCAAGCCGGTCCAATGGGTAAATCCGTAGAGGATTGTGCAATTTTATTGCAATCTATGGCGGGATTTGATCCTAAAGATAGCACGTCTGTAAATAAAGCGGTTCCTGATTATCGAAAAGCGTGTGGACGTTCTCTGAAAGGAATGAAAATTGGTATACCTAAAGAATACCGTGTAGTGGGTATGTCCTCAGAAATTGAAACGTTATGGCAACAAGGAATTCGGTGGTTAAAAGAGGCAGGGTGTGAAATTGTTGACGTGTCCCTCCCGCATACAAAATATGGTTTGGCAGCCTATTACATTATCGCCCCTGCAGAAGCTTCCTCCAATCTCGCACGGTATGATGGGGTTCGTTTTGGTCGTCGCGTTCAGGGTGAAACTTTGGAGGCCCTTTATTCAAATACCAGGCGTGAAGGTTTTGGTGCTGAAGTAAAACGCCGTATTTTGATGGGAACGTACGTTCTTTCAGCAGGGTATTACGATGCTTATTATTTGAGAGCACAAAAACTACGTCAGCGTATTCACGATGATTTTTTACAAGCTTTTCAAAAAGTCGATGTTTTATTGACACCAACGGCACCTTCTGCTGCTTTTGCCAAAGATGAACATCAACTTGATCCTGTGCAAATGTATTTGAATGATATTTTTACCGTTCCTGCCAGTATGGCAGGGATACCAGGCCTTTCCCTTCCTGTTGGGTTGGATCATAAAGGTTTACCCTTGGGATTGCAGTTGCTTGGCAGACCTTTTGGTGAAGAGAGCCTCTTTTCAGTCGCATCATCAATGGAAAAATCAGCCAATTTCCAAACGAAACCTTCTCTTTATGTCGGAGTAAAATCATGAGTTATAGGATAGAAGGTGCGATGGGATCGTGGGAAGTCGTTATTGGCTTGGAAGTTCATGCACAAGTAATCAGTCAATCGAAACTATTTTCAGGAGCTTCTGCTTATTTTGGAGCCGACCCTAATACACAAGTCAGTCTTGTTGACGCTGCTTTTCCAGGGATGCTACCTGTTTTAAATAAAGAATGTGTCGATCAGGCTATACGAACGGGATTAGGGCTCAATGCGACCATCAATTTAACCAGCCGTTTTGATCGTAAGAATTATTTTTATGCAGATTTACCGCAGGGCTATCAAATTTCCCAATTTGATCATCCTATTGTTGGAAAGGGAAAAATAGAAATTGAACTCGAAGATGGGTCAATCAAAGAAATTGGAGTGACGCGTTTGCATCTTGAACAAGATGCCGGGAAATCTATACATGACCTTGCCCCCAAAGAAACTTATATCGATTTAAATCGTTCTGGGGTTGCATTGATGGAAATAGTCAGTGAACCCGATATGCGTTCCCCTGAAGAGGCGGGTGCCTATCTCAGAAAACTAAGAGCTATTTTACGGTATTTGGGTACGTGTGATGGCAATATGGAGGAAGGCTCAATGCGTGCCGATGTCAACGTTTCGGTTCGTAAAGAGGGAGAAGCGTATCGTACGCGCTGTGAATTAAAAAATATTAATTCCATACGGTTTGTTATGCAGGCTATTGAGGTTGAAGCCAACAGACAAATAGAAATTTATGAAAAGGGTGGTCAAGTCGATCAGGAAACACGTTTATTTGATTCCGTTAAAGGGGAAACCAGAAGCATGCGTAGCAAAGAAAATGCGCACGACTATCGTTATTTTCCTGATCCCGATTTATTACCCTTAATTCTGGAACAATCCCATGTTGACCATTTAAAAGAAACCTTATCAGAACTCCCCGATGACAAACGGAAACGTTTTCAAGCGGAATATGGGTTATCTCGTTACGACGCGAATGTATTAATTGCAGAACAGGATATTGCTGACTATTACGAAAAAGTGGCGAAAGGTCGCGATGGACGTTTGGCTTCAAATTGGGTATCGGGTGAACTTTTTGCGATATTAAACAAAAAAGGATTATCGATACACGAAAGTCCTGTTCAGGCAGAAGCTATGAATGCTCTTTTGGCTTTAATTATGGATAAAACCATTAACGGAAAAATTGCCAAAGAAGTTTTTGAAATTATGGTCGAAACAGGAGAGATGCCTGATAAAATCGTGGAACGTAAAGGGTTAAAACAAGTTACCGATACAGGCGCGATTGACCAAGTGATTTTAGGTATTTTGTCTGCTCATGCCGATAAAGTTGAGCAATATAAATCGGGTAAAGACAAGTTGTTTGGGTTTTTCGTTGGACAAGTGATGAAAGCGATGCAGGGCAAAGCCAATCCAGCCATTGTTAACGAATTGTTGAACAAACATTTATCCTCATGAAATGCAAAAAGGAAATTGACAGGTTCTTCAGAACCTATTAGAACCTTATGAAATATATATCGTATAGATAAGGTTCCTTTTTGTGGAGGGGTGGCCGAGAGGCTGAAGGCGGCGGTTTGCTAAACCGTTGTACGGTGAAAGCCGTACCGTGGGTTCGAATCCCATCCCCTCCGCCATGAACCCTTTTATTTTTGTAAAACTCCCTAAAAAAATTACTAAAACCCTTCATATTCTGCCATTTCGTGTTATCATTCTGTAAAGTTTGATAAACTTTAATAAAGTGAATTAAGGGGTATTTTTGGGGGTATCAATAGTGAAATGGGGGTATCATGCTTAGTGAC
>NZ_CAWUGZ010000142.1:0-10596 GCF_963921845.1 Commensalibacter sp. Nvir
ATTTTAATTAATGAAAAATTAAGTTCAATTTTTAAAACTTATAGTAATATACTATTATTTCAAAAATAATTTTCACTATATAATTTTTATATTAAGAAAATAATTTAATATAACAGAATTTTATTATTCTATTACAATAAATATTTTAATCAACACTGCAAAGTAAAGAATAAAAAGAATAGTATTCTTTAAAATTGTTTTAATGAAATTAATTTATTGTTTATTAGGTCTATTTTGTTCTAATATGTATAAATATGCTTAGTCGTAATCAATAAACGAATTACTTGTAGAGGTTTAATGAGACCATACGATAGGCTAGCTCTTAACCATTTAATTTTACAGAAAAAAGATCAATATCCTTTTTCTGTCTTAGGCTTGCATCATATAAACAGTCATAGTGAATTCCGTGTTTTTCTACCTGATGCAGCTAACGTTAATATATTAAAAAAAGAAAATTTATCGCATGTATTAACTCTGGATCGTATCCATAAAAAAGGATTGTTTTTTGGTAAATTTAAAAGATTACCACGTAATTTTTCTTATATTCTTGAAATAAATTGGACGAAAACTAAACAAATTATAGAAGATCCTTACTGTTATAGAGATTATCTTCAAGATTTTTGGAATAAAGAAAAAAACAAGGATAAATTTTCCCTTTCTTATCAAAAATTAGGAGCACATCTTATTAAATTAGCTGGCGTCTACGGAACTTATTTTTCTTTATGGGCACCACACGCAAAAAAAATCTCTGTTATTGGTCAATTTAATCATTGGGATATAAGAAGATATCCTATGAATAAACAAAATAAAACTGGTATTTGGGAACTTTTTATACCAGATATTGGGGAAAATGAAGTTTATCAATTTCATTTAATTAATAGCTATGGACAGTCCATCATTAAATCGGATCCTTATGCCTTTTCTGTAGAATCAGCACCAAAAAATTATTCTATTGTGCGCTCTCTTCCAAACGTAAAATTTAGAACTAAGGAACAAAATAATCGAAACCAAATTGATAAACCTATTTCAATTTACGAAGTTCATCTTGGTTCTTGGAAACGCGATAATGATGGTAATATGTTAAAATTTAAAGATTTAACGCAACAACTTATTCCTTATGTTAAATCCATGGGTTTTACTCATATAGAAATTTTACCTATACAAAATCATCCTTTATATGGTTCATGGGGATATCAACCTTTATGTCTTTATGCACCTGCTCCTTATTATGGTTCTTATATAGAATTAATTGATTTTATTGAAGCGGCTCATCATTATGAGCTTAATGTTATTTTAGACTGGGTAGGAGGTCATTTTCCAGAAGACAAATGGGGCTTAGCTCAATTTGATGGTACATCACTCTACGAATATTCTGATCCTCGAGAAGGTATTCAGCATAAATGGCAAACGCTTATTTATAATTATAAAAATCCACAAGTACGCCAATTACTGAAGGATAATGTCTTCTTTTGGATAAAGCATTATGGTTTTGATGGCATAAGAATGGATGCTGTTACTTCTATGATTTATCGTGATTTTTGTCGGGCAGAAAATGAATGGATACCTAATAAATTCGGTGGAAATATTAACCTTGAAGTAATTGATTTTTTAAAAGAAACCAACAAATTTATTCATCAAAAACATCCTGGCGTAATAATGATTGCTGAGGAATGTACGAGTTATGAAGGAGTTACGTCGAAAAAAAAAGGATTGGGCTTTGATTATAAATGGAATATGGGTTGGGTAACCGATACGTTAAATTTTATGAAACAAGATATTACTAAACGTATAGATTTTTATAATAAAATTATATTTGCTACGTCATATGCCTGGAAGGAGAATTTTATTCTTTCACTCTCTCATGATGAAGTTTCGCCTGGAAAAATATCTATGTTTGAAAAAATGGCCGGCAGTGAAAGTGAAAAATTTTCTAATTTAAGAGCTTATTATGCGTTTATGTGGGCTCATCCTGGTAAAAAATTAATATTTATGGGAAATGAATTTGCGCAAAAGCAAGAATGGGATCATGACAATCAGCTATCTTGGTATGTATTGAACGATCCCTACAGTTTACATAAAGGCATACAAAATTTAGTCAGGGATCTTAATCATTATTATCAAACGCACCCTGCTTTGTATCAAAACGATGTTTCTCCAGAAGGATTTCGTTGGCTCATTGCGGACGATAAACAAAAATTAGTTTTTGCGTTTATACGGTATGCCAAAGATAAAAAGACACAGGTGCTTGCAATAAGCAATTTTTCAAACGTAAATTATAAACACTATCGTTTAGGCCTTGAAACACCAAATATTCTCTATGAAGTGCTCAATACAGATAATCTACTTTATGGTGGATCAACGCGGTTTGAAAATAAACATTTTGTTCCCGAAACTATACCGCACCATGAATTTCAATGGTCTGTCTTGTTAAATTTACCATCCCTATCAACGCTTTATTTTGAGGTTAAAGAACAACATTTGGACTAAGATACAATAGTCAATCTCTTTTATTAGCTTAACAAGTTGTATAATTTAGTGGGTTAAAAGATGAAAATACTGCATGTGTGCTCAGAATTCTTTCCACTGTTAAAAACCGGCGGATTGGCTGACGTTATGGGGGCTTTGCCTATGACTCAAAGAAAGCTAGGCCATGATGCACGTATTCTTATTCCAGGTTTTCCTGATATCTTACATAATGTTAAAAACAAACAAGAAATTGCGTGTATTCAAAGCTTTGTAGGGCCCTGTAAACTCTATGCGTGTACTTATCGAGAAACGCATCTTTTTATTATTGATTGTCCTTCTTTATACAATCGGCCCGGAAGCCCTTATCATGATAAAGAGCATGTTCCTTATCATGATAATCACTTACGTTTTGCTTTATTAGGGTATATTGCATGTGAAATAGCCAAAGATTGTTATCCTTATTGGAAGCCCGATATTATTCATGCGCATGATTGGCACGCTGGATTAACCTGTGCGTATTTAGCGGCCAATCAATATCCTGCTAAATGTGTTTTTACGGTTCATAATATTGCTTATCAAGGACTTTTTGCTCCTTATCATCTAAAAGAGCTGTGGTTACCGCAAGAATTTTATTCTTCAGAAGGATTAGAATTTTATGGTCAAATTTCTTTTCTAAAAGCGGGATTATATTATGCTAACACATCAACAACCGTTAGTCCGACCTATGCTAGAGAAATATTACATCCTAAATTTTCTTGTGGTTTAGATTTGTTATTAAAAAAGTTGAAAGAAGAAAAACGTCTTTGTGGTATTTTAAATAGAGTGGACGAGACAGTATGGTCTCCAAAATATGACGAATTTATCGCGCAATCTTATTCATGGGATGAGCTGAATAAAAAAAATGTTAACAAAGTAGATTTACAAAAAAAATTAGGGTTATCGATACAAAATCAATGGCCTCTTTTTACCGTTATTAGCCGCATGACGTATCAAAAAGGGTTAGATCTAATCATCAAAATTTTACCTAGATTAGCTCATTTTGGTTTACAATGTGTCGTAGTAGGCCATGGTGATAAACCTATTGAAAAAGCGTTCGAAGACGTAGCACATTCTTTTCCAGATCAAATTAAAGTTATTATTGGTTACAATGAACCAATTTCGCATCGAGTTATTGCAGGAGGAGATGTTTTAATAATTCCTAGTCGTTATGAACCGTGTGGGTTGACTCAACTCTATGGTTTAAAATATGGGACTTTACCTTTGGTTCGAAAAACAGGCGGATTAGCCGATACAGTAGTGGATTGTTCTTCGGAAACTTTAGCCAATCAAAAAGCTACAGGCTTTGTGTTTAATGAATGTACACCTTTTGATTTGCTTAAGACAGTTCATCGAGCCTTATTATTATGGAAAATTAAAGAACAATGGCATCAGGTACAGCAAGAGGCTATGCAACAAGATTTGGGATGGAGGAAAACAGCTAAAAAATATGACAATTTATATGCTTCGCTCTTAAATCATTAATTTTCAATTAATATATGCCAATTTTTTTCTTCCCATTGATCAAGGAATTTTCGCGTAAAATCAATTTTTTGACCAGCGAGATTTTTTATATCTATGGATGCACCATAAATACCTAAACCTAAAAGTTGACTGCTTATTTCTTGAGTATTTTGCCAGTTATTTAAACCGTATCGCAAAGTAAAAGGTTGAGACGCTTGTATCCATAATTTGTTTTGACAAGAAGTGTGATTACAGGCAACGGTGTCGTTCCAAAAAGTTGTTTTAGGGGATTGTGGAGGATTACTAAAATATTGAACAACACATTGCAATCTTTCAATAGGTACTTGCGTTTTATAAGTATAAATTAATTTAATTAACTCTGCGTGTGCCCAAATTAGTGGCATAGCACTCCCCGTTGCTTTTCCTTTGTACAAATGACGTTCTGGGATATCCTCATTGTCCCATACCTGTTCTGGTAGCATTCCCCCTATACTTGCCGATGCAAGGATAGCATTTAAGTATGGCAAAACACTCTCTTTGCATTCAATGGCATAGTGACCTCTCTCTCCACTTAACAAAGGCCATAAACGCCCCTTCCCATTTCCATCATAAGGGCTTCCATCATCATGCTCCCCATAACCATCATTATTATAACGATAATAATAAGGACCCGCGGGAAGTTGAACACAAAGTAATTTATCAATTAATTTAGTGGTATCTCTAATTTTTTTGTCTGAGCCTTGTCTTAATCCTAAGCGTACAAGATAAAGGTATTCCATCCCGAGTAAATTACGAATTTTAACAACTTGATTATTTCTATTTTTTAGCATGACTTTGCCATACCGTGCAGAATGACAGCTAGGATTTAATCTTATGTAATGTCCTTCAATTTGGTGTTCTTTATCTAAATTGGTATGCTTTACATAAACCCAACTTTCTAACCGATTATTCCAATCGCTAGCTAAGTCGAGTGCGTATTGTTGATCCCTTTCCTCTAAGAAACCTAATCTTGCACCAGAGACAAGCGCTGTAATGGAAACGGCGAGCGTAAAAGGATTAAGCCCAGAATTTTCTTCCCATCGATCTTGCGGGCTTGTAGGGCCATGTTGAGCAATAAAACGCAAGGCTTTTTGTGCCATGCGTTTCGCCGGGTTGTACATTGAGCCTAACAAATTCATTTCACTTAATTTTGCAGCTAATAAGACCGGCAAAGCGACTTCGTCAAGTTGTAAACCGAGCCAGTAAGGCCTTCCATCTGTATAATTGTTTTGTAACCAATGCCCATCAGGTTGTTGTATACTTATTAGATACGCAAGAACACTTTTGGCTTCTATTATCATATCACATGCCAGCATGGCGAAGGCTACTTCAACGGTATCTCGTGGCCAAACTAAGTGATATCCCCCCGTATCTTTATGGCTATCTCCCCAAGGTGTACTTAAACTTGCTATTAAAGCACCAGGAAAAGTTCCTCCTGTATGACATTTTATAACAGCAGCAGAAAGTTTAACAATTTTGAGGAATCGTTCTGGGAGATAATCAAGCGTTGGGGTTAAGATACGTTCAAACCAAGCTTTCCAGCTTTTGATGTAGAAATCTTTTATTTCTTCATAACCGGCAGAAAGAGAGCTATAAGCTAACGTTCTTACGCCTTCGATACTGTAACAAAAAGCCAGGGCGAGAACACCTTCGTTTTCGTTTAACTCTCCTATTAATGCAATATTACCTGGACCAGCTTGATCATAGTGCCAAGTCATTTTTTTGTTTTCATGAAAATCACACCATCCATCAGACGTGCCAATGTAACCAACACTACCTCGATTAAAGCCATGCTCAGCACTAAGAATGGTATGTTGCAATTGTTTATAAGCAACAAGTCCTTCAGGAGTAATTTTGCCATAATTATCATCGCCGTCTCCTCCTAAGTGAGGAGCAAGTAAAGTATAAAGTTTTAATCCATGGCCTATAAGTTTGTAGTGTATCAAAAGCACGTCCCTTACAGGATCAGGAACAATCTCCAATTCTAATTTATAATTTTTATGTGTATGTGTAATGTGTGGTAACAGCAAACCTGCTTCTGGGGTGGTTAATTCATAATTATGATTTCTTTTCACTTCAGACCAGAAATTTTCTCCAGATACAATAAAACCTATATCCCTTATCTGTGGAATACTACACGAAGGCCAATACACTTCGTTTAAAATTCCGTAACCAACAGCATACCAAACTCTACCTCTATAAATAGATGTTCCTATAATGTCCTTAGCGCTGCTTGTCCACGTAGAAGGTAGACCAGGTCCACCTGGAGCTTCTTTGACCATAGATGATCTCCTAGTATGTTAGGAAGTGTTATACTAAGTTAGTTTTATGTGATATGGACCAATTAGTATTCCATTGTTTTAAAAATTTAAAGTTTAGTCGAACTTTTATCATCAAACGATTAATTTAGTTTGTAAAGTCAAAAGCTGAGGAGGAGAGAATTATCAAGTCATACATAGACTTAAATGGCAAAATTGATGATAAAATCTTATAATTTAAAAAAGCAGCAGAAATTAATTGCATTCAATTTTATAATATAAAATTATTTTTTCTTGTTTCAATTATCGATCTGTCCATGTTTGATGTTGTACTATTTCATAATCAAATTTATCTTTTATTGAGTCGTACTTTACTTTATTCGTAGAGAATAATGTTAATTATAACGAGGCGGTTTCATGAGAGATGACAGCAATTTACCTACATCTACAAAAATTATAGGATGGATAGGAACGTTTACTGCCTGTTGTATGTTTTTTTTCTACATACCGCAAATATATGATAATTTTCACGGATATGTTACCAATCCCCTTCAGCCTGCCGCTGCTACAGTAAATTGTATTTTTTGGGTTTGTTATGGTTTCAAATTGAAAGACAAACCGATAATGATAGCTAATTTACCGGGGGTCTTTTTTGGCTTTATTGCTTTTATAACGGCTTTATAAGTAGGTTAATTTTAAAGTTTTTTATGCAGCAGTAAATAAACACTCGATATCAAAATTCATCGGGGAAATAACATACTTTAAGAATTTAAGTTTGAATGGAGTTAATTGAAGATTGTTAAAACAATGAATTTTCCAGACGAGTTTTATATTATTTAACATATTATAAACAACAGATTTGAGAAAAGGAGCACGAATATATTCTTTTCTTAATAAATGACTGTATGTCCATAGCTGCTGATGATTTTCTTAAGATTTTCTAGTGTTTCTATAGAAGGTGGATTAAGATTTTTTAATTTATATTCTCTGTTAAGTTCTTTCCATTTATGTTCGCCCATTTGATGAAGAGGAAGAAGTTCTATACGTTCAATATTGGACATCTGTTTAGTAAATTGACCTAACATATGGGCAGATTCTGCATCATCTGTCCAACCTGGGACAATAACATACCGTATCCACGTTTTTTTATTTTGTTTAAATAAGTATTGTGCAAAATCTTTAGCATATTTATTGGATATTCCTGTTAATTTTTTATGGACATCCTCTTTCATTTGTTTGAGGTCAAGCATGACGAGATCTGATTCTTTAATTAGACCTTCTATTTCTTTTGTGTAATGTTTTGCGTAACCGTTTGTATCCAGACAAGTGGTTAGATTTTCTGCGTGACACGCTTTAAACCATTCTGTAATAAATCTAGCTTGTAAGAGTGGTTCCCCACCAGAAGCAGTAACCCCTCCACCATTGGCTTGTAAAAAAGGTTTGTAAGAAATGATTTCACTCATTAATTCCTGAACAGTAACAATACGCCCAGCTTTCATATCCCAAGTATCCGGATTATGACAATATAGGCATTGCATTAGGCAACCTTGAAAGAAAACGATGTAACGAATTCCATTACCATCGACTGTACCGAACGATTCAATAGAGTGAATACGTCCTGTATGTTTATTTATAAACATTATTTTATCCATAGAGCTTACATAAAGAAAGACCCATAAAGGGTCTTTCTAAAATAAATAATTATCGTAATTTTACATTGTTGTTGTAAAAGTACGGTTAATTACATCGTTTTGTTGTTCTGTCGTTAGAGAATTAAAACGGACAGCATATCCAGAAACACGAATGGTTAAACTTGGATATTTTTCTGGATGTTTTTGCGCATCTAATAGAGTTTCACGTGTAAACACATTAACATTTAAATGTTGGCCACCTTCTTTGTCACAACTATGATGGAAGTAACCATCCATCATGCCTGAAAGATTGGCTTTGCGAACATTATCATCTTTTCCTAGCGCTTTTGGAACAATAGAGAACGTATAAGAAATACCATCCTTTGCATAAGAGAAAGGTAATTTTGCAACGGAAGTTAATGAAGCAATAGCTCCTTTGGTATCACGACCGTGCATAGGGTTGGCCCCGGGACCAAAAGGAGCACCGGCTCGACGTCCATCTGGAGTGTTTCCGGTTTTTTTACCATACACAACGTTTGAAGTAATGGTTAATACGGACTGTGTAGGTTTTGCATTACGATAGGTTTTAAGTTTGCTAATCTTTGTCATGAAATGCATAACTAAATCACAAGCGATGTCGTCTACTCTTGGATCATTATTACCAAATTTTGGATAGTCGCCTTCAATATGAAAATCCACAGCAACGCCATTTTCGTCACGAATAGGTTTGACTTTGGCGTATTTGATTGCTGAAAGAGAATCAGCGGCAACGGATAATCCAGCAATCCCACATGCCATCGTGCGAATAACATCGCGATCATGTAAGGCCATCAAAGCAGCTTCGTAGCTGTATTTATCGTGCATATAATGAATACAATTTAAAGCGGTCACGTATTGCTTGGCGAGCCAATCCATAAAGTTATCAAGTCCGTCCATAACTTTATTATAATCAAGAACTTCGTCCATCATAGGGGCTGTTTTAGGTCCCACTTGCACTTTGGATTTTTCGTCAATACCGCCATTGATAACATATAGTAACGTTTTAGCAAGGTTTGCACGAGCACCAAAGAATTGCATTTGTTTCCCTACAATCATTGGGCTAACGCAGCAAGCAATGGCATAATCATCGCTTTGGAAATCTGGACGCATAAGGTCGTCATTTTCGTATTGCAATGAAGAGGTGTCTATGGAAACTTTACTGGTAAATTCTTTAAATCTTTTAGGTAATTTTTCAGACCAAAGCACGGTAAGATTTGGTTCTGGTGAAGGCCCCATTGTGTAAAGTGTGTTAAGGAACCGGAAAGAATTTTTTGTAACTAAGGTGCGTCCATCAAGCCCCGTACCACCGATAGATTCTGTGGCCCAAATAGGGTCACCAGAGAACAATTCATCGTATTCAGGTGTACGTAAGAAACGTACCATGCGTAATTTCATGACGAAATGATCAATAAATTCTTGAGCCTGCTCTTCGGTGATAACACCATTATCAAGGTCACGTTGGACATAAATGTCTAAAAATGTTGAGGTGCGTCCTAAAGACATTGCTGCTCCATTTTGAGATTTAACCGCAGCTAAATAACCAAAATAGGTCCATTGTATGGCTTCTTGAGCATTTTTTGCAGGTTGGGAAATATCGTAGCCGTATTTAGCAGCCATGATTTTCATATCGTTCAACGCTTTGTATTGATCATTAATTTCTTCGCGTAAACGAATAGTTTCTTCTAAATTAACACCATTTTCCAGGTCAGCTTGAAGGGATTTAAACTGTTTGAGCTTATCGGCCATTAATCGATCAATACCGTATAAAGCAACACGTCGGTAATCACCAATAATGCGTCCCCGACCATAAGCATCCGGTAGACCGGTAATAACACCTGATTTGCGGCAAGCTACAATTTCAGGCGTATACACATCGAATACACCTTGGTTATGCGTTTTACGATATTTGGTGAAAATTTCTATAACCATTGGATCGAGTACACGGTCATAGGCCTTGCATGAGCTTTCAATCATGCGAATTCCACCATTAGGCATAATCGCACGTTTTAATGGTTTATCGGTTTGTAAACCAACAACGGTTTCTAAAGATCTATCAATGTAACCTGCATCATGAGACGTAATCGTAGAGATCGTTTTTGTATCAAAATCTAAAGGAGCTTTCGTCGAATTTTCAATTTTGATCCCTTCTAAAACGTTTGACCATAATTTTTTAGTAGCTTCTGTAGCTTGAGCTAAAAACGATTCATCTCCTTCATAGGGAATATAATTGGCTTGAATGAAATCACGTACATCAATTTCTTTTTGCCACTTTGTACCTTTGAACTGTTCCCAGCCTTTAACTTGTGTTTCAGTGTTTGACATTATTATCTCCTTAATTATAAAAGGCAGGTCAGTATAGAGTGTCTTGGTTTAATCACCCTATAAATCATTAATTCGTTATGTAATTTTAAAATAAAAGGGATCGATAAAAAATTACAAAAAAAGTTGTTTGTAAGAAATGAATGTGTCGAAATAAACGTTTGGTAATAAAAAATAACAATAATAAAGATATAGTTCGAAATAATATTCGATTTGGTGAAAATAGCATTCATACTAAAAAAGAACATATGCTTTAGTTTCAAGTTTAATTACTCGTTTATTAGTGACAGCGTCAAATCCTTATACCTACCTTGATATATATAAAATACAGCTTAATACAGATT
>NZ_CAWUGZ010000143.1:0-19259 GCF_963921845.1 Commensalibacter sp. Nvir
CTATAAAATATTCAATGTTATAGTGGTTTTTGATTTTAAATTAAGTACTACTTTTTATAAAATGGATGTTAATAACTAAAATTGGTTTACTGTTTTAAAAACCTTTTAATTAAAAATAATATTAAAAACTGTTGAAAGTAATTATTACCTAGCTATCCAGGGAATGGGTACATAAAAATGAATCGAGATTGACTTGAATTGAAAAGCAAGAGATAAAAAAATCATACTGAGTGAATTACCGTTTAAGCTTTATATACAACGTTGAAATTTATGTTACCTTTTTAAATCAGTAATTGGTTTATGATTACTATAGTTTTTCAAAATGAAAAAATTCAATTAATTTTTGTAGGATTGTTATGAGTAATTTAATGCAACAAACACCGTTACAGGAAACACAGGGGAGTCATCGCTTCACTTCTTATCCTGCAGCACTGAGCGTTATTACAACTGTTTTTTTTATGTGGGGGTTTATAACGTGTCTTAACGATATTTTAATACCACATTTGAAAACTATCTTCGAACTAAATTACACCAAAGCCATGTTGGTACAATTCACGTTTTTTGGCGCTTATTTTATAATGTCTGTACCAGGAGGAAAAATTGTCGCTTCTTTGGGTTATAAAAAAGGGATTGTTTGTGGTCTAATTATTGCAGCATTCGGGGCTTTCGGTTTTTGGCCTGCAGCAATCTCACACAATTATTACGTTTTTCTTTTAGCACTGTTCGTGTTGGCAACCGGTATAACCGTTTTACAAGTTGCAGCCAATCCATACGTCACGCTCTTAGGTCCCCCTAAAACAAGTTCCAGCCGACTGAATCTTGCCCAAGCGCTTAATTCATTGGGAACAACCATAGCCCCTTATTTAGGGGGTATCCTTATTCTTAGCGCTGCCACATACGTTATACCTGCAGACGTAGGCAAAAGCCCCGAAACGATTCAATTAATTCAAACGCTTGAAACGAAACCTATTGCTGAAATTGAAAGCGCTTTTAAACAGGCAACACCCGAAAGCATTGCGTTCAGCTTGAAAAATGTCCCTCCCTACGTTTTTGATAGGTTGCCCGCTGATCGTATTTCACAGCAAATCGCACAATTACCCCCCCAACTTATCGGAAGTGTTATCGGAGATCTTCCTACCACCCAAAAAGTGTCTGCGGTAAGCCAACTCTCTGCGGAACAAACCGAACAACTTGATTCCCAAGTTATTGTTGAGGTTCTTGATAGCCTAGCCACCATTAAACTTGATCCAAAACAACAACAGCAATTCGAACAATTTAAGCAAAACATAACCCCTGCCATTCAGCAAAAAGTGCAAACTTACCGCAACGAACAGGCAAAATCCGTACAAATGCCTTACGCTATTTTAGGTGGGGTGTTAATATTATTGGCTATTTTTGTCGCTATTTTCAAATTACCCGAACAAAACGACCATAAAGATCCTACGTCTTCACATCGTCTAAGAGATGTGTTTCATTACCCTCATGCGTATTTAGGCGCATTGGCTGTATTTTTCTATGTTGGAGGTGAAGTTTCGGTTGGTAGCTTTATGGTTAACTATTTAACACTTCCAGAAATTGGCAGAATGACAGAACAATTGGCCGCACAATACGTCAGTTATTTTTGGGGTGGTGCGATGATCGGAAGGTTAATTGGCTCGCTATTGATGATACGTATTTCGCCAAAAATTATGCTTTCCATATTTTCTATTATCAACCTATGTTTGCTCAGCACAACAATGCTTACAACAGGGGATATAGCCGTGTATTCCGTCATTAGCATTGGTCTGTTTAATTCGATTATGTTCCCCACCATCTTTGCCTTAGCAGTAGAGAGAATGGGCTCCCTAACCGAACAAGCTTCAAGCCTTATCGTTATGGCCATCGTTGGGGGTGCTGTCATCCCCTTCGCTCAGGGCTTTATTGCTGATATTATTGGGTTGCATCATGCATTCATTTTACCCTTATTGTGCTATGTTTTTATTTTGTATTACAGTTTGGACGGTGCAAAAATACGACGCGCTGTTGTTGGATAGATTCTTTACTTAATCTAACCTACTATCCCAACGTTTAATCTTATCCAATGAACTTAAAAGAGGGTGTCAGCGCGACACCCTCTTTTTTCATAAACCTTGACATTTTACTGAAATTATTTTCGTTATAAGCAAAATTAATTGCTTTGCTCTCCAATCCTTTTTTTTGTAACCACAAGATACGTTAGGTAAAAAATTCCTATAATTGTCCAACATATTCCCAAAATAAGTGAATCTGTTTTTAAATTAATCCACATAATCATCACTGTAAAAAAACCTGCCAAAGGTAACAGCACATTATTATAAAAGTTTCTAATATTAAAACGTTGCTCACTCTTTAAACCAAATAATATAAACACGCATAAATTTACCGAACTAAATGCAGTCATTGCGCCAAAACTTATTAAAGATACAGCCGTATCAAGCCGAAAGAAAACAGCACTAAGAGAGAGAAAACCAACTAACAACACACAATAAAACGGTGAATGGTATTCAGGATGCAAATAACTGAACAGCTTTCCAGGAATAATTTTATTTGTGCTTAAAATAAATAATAATCTGGCTGCACTTGCATGAGAAGCCAGTGCAGAAGCAAACGTGTTAATTAAAATAGCAATTAAAAATATAAACTGAAAAAAGACACCCCCAACATAAAGGACAATTTCAGGCATAGCCTGCATAGGGTCTTTGAATTGACTATTATTAGGATAGTAAAGTTGTATAAACCAAGCACTTATAAAAAAAATTAATCCTCCACACAATACCGTAGCGACAATCGCACGGGGTATATTTTTTTGTGCATTTTTCGTTTCATTTGATAACGTCGCCACCGCATCAAAACCTAAGAAAGAAAAACATAGTACGGCAGAACCACTAATTAGACCGTGTATATCTTTAACCCCATTATACAACGGTTTTGTGGTCAACACATCGGCAAGACCATGCGCATGGGTTGTATCCGAAACCACCAAATAAATAAAAATCAAAATTAAAATAAGAGGAACACCAACAAATATAAAATTTAAATTAGCCAAAAAACGAATGTTTCTGCAATTAATGATGGTTACCAAAACGGTATAAAAAAAAATTAAACACCACGAGGGCATGTTAGGAAATAAGGCTTTCAGATAAATCTCAGAGAGGAGACTATTAATCATCGGAAGTAAAATAAAATCGAGTAAGGTGCCCCACCCTACAATAAAACCAATTTTTGAGCCGCAAATATGATCAACATAGGTATAAGCGGAACCCGAATAAGGATAAAATGCTGCCAAACGGCTGTAACTTCTCGCCGTAAACATAATAGCCATTAACGCAAGCAAATAGGCAAGAGGAACCCTTCCTGACGTTAAATCCGAGACAATACCAAACGTATCAAAAACGGTCATCGGCGTCATATAGGCAATCCCAATAATAACAACTTGAATAAAAGAAAGCTGTCTATGCGCAATCGTTAACTCGTTCATATATTCACTGTCCAGCTGCAACGACCTTTTTATTGTTTTCAAAAACAAAAGACACGTGAAAGTAAGACAAAAACAAGATAGAATAATCCTGTTTCAAACAAGCTAAATAATCGAAGAATTAATTTGTAATAGAGTTCAGTTTTTTTCAGGAAAGTATTTGTCAAAATATATATTAAGACTAGCCTATAAAATATATTTTCAAAAATAAAGTATTTATTATTGAATAGTATTTATTATCCATTCATTTTAATACATAAAACGATTACTTTTTGGTTAGTTTGACTTATATGAGAGGATCCGAAAAAAATTATTTAAAATTAAGAAATGATAGTGAAGATCTATTTGTGCAAAATGATTTATATTTTTGTTATAAATTAACATAACTTAATTTAAGTTTGCTCACTTGCATAAACAAAAATCTTATTGCCCTTACGTAGGAAAAAGCTTTCGACAATCATTCCAATCCCACCTAGTACACGGCGTGAAGCAATATTATCTTCTCTAGCCATAGCAATAATACGACGATATCCTCTTTTATGGGCCTCTGTTAATACTGCAAACGCTGCTTCATGAGCATAACCGTTACCGCGTGCCCACGGCCATAGAGCAAACCGTAACGCATACCCTTTACCATCCGGTCTGAGGTGAATGCCCGTAACACCTAAAAAGGAACCTACTGTCGCAAGTGATTTTTTTCTAATCGTGTAAAGACCTATACGATGACTTCCCCAATACATTATATCTTCAGCCATTTCAGCTTGTACTTGATACGGAGTCCTTACGCCGCCAAGCATATGGCTAAACACCCGACAATCGGTTTTTAAAGACAATAAGTTATGCTTATCCTGCCAATTGACAGGAGATAAAACCAGGCGTGCTGTATAAATCTGTGTATTAATCGCAAAAATTACACGTAAATCCTTATGCGTTCCAAGGCTCTTTAATCCAAAAGCTAAAAAAACTTAGTGCGTCAACGCGCAATGGGCTTGTATTTAATGCGGCTGGGTTCCGTGGCGTCTGGTCCTAATCGTTTTCGTTTGTCTGCTTCATACGCTTGGAAATTGCCCTCAAACCATTCAACGTGACTGTTCCCCTCAAAAGCCAATATATGGGTTGCCAATCGATCTAAAAACCAACGGTCATGACTGATAACCACTGCACATCCCGCAAATTCTTCAAGTGCTTCTTCCAAAACCCTTAACGTATCTAGATCCAAATCGTTGGTAGGCTCATCCAATAAAATCACGTTGCTTTCTTTTTTTAACATCTTCGCTAAATGAACTCGATTGCGTTCACCACCCGATAGAATGCCAACCTTTTTTTGTTGATCAGAACCCTTAAAATTAAACGCACCCACATAGGCCCGCGAAGCAATAGCCCGTTTACCAAAATATATTACATCCGTACCGCCTGAAATTTCTTCCCATACGGTTTTATTGGGATCCAGCGTATGTCGTGATTGGTCAACGTAACCCAGTTGTACCGTTTCACCTATACGAATTTCGCCTTCATCGGGCTGCTCTGCTTGAATAATCATTTTAAAGAGCGTCGATTTTCCAGCACCATTCGGTCCAATGACGCCAACAATTCCCCCTGGTGGCAGCTGGAAACTAAGATTGTCAATTAAAAGACGGTCATTAAACCCTTTACTTAAATTTTTTGCTTCAATAACAACATTGCCGAGCCTCTGACCTTGAGCAATGTTAATTTCCGCTACACCAGAAACTTTTTCCTGACTTTTAGCCAACATTTCTTCGTATTTTGCAATACGAGCTTGGCTTTTTGCCTGTCTCGCTTTAGGGGAAGCATTAATCCATTGTTGTTCGGCGGCTAGGGCACGTTGCCGTGCACTTTCTTCTTTTTCTTCCTGGGCTAACCGTTTACGCTTTTGTTCTAACCATGACGAATAGTTTCCTTCAAAAGGATACCCTCTTCCCCTTTCGATTTCTAATATCCAATTGGTCACATTGTCCAAAAAGTAACGATCGTGAGTGATCAAAATGACGGTGCCTGTGTATTCTCTCAGCGTTTGTTCAAGCCAGGCAACACTTTCCGCATCCAAATGGTTTGTTGGTTCGTCCAATAACAAAATGTCAGGTTTTTCGATCAATAATCGGCAGAGAGCAACCCGTCGGCGTTCACCTCCTGACAAGGTATCCACATTCATTTCGGCAGGTGGGCAGCGTAAAGCGTCCAATGCAATGTCGATTTGTCTATCCAATTCCCACCCATTGCCCGCATCAATCTGTTCTTGTAATTCAGCTTGTTCGGATAACAAACTATTCATTTCTTCATCATCCATAGGCTCAGCAAATTTCATCGCTATCTCGTTAAAACGATCAACGGCGTGCTTTAAAGAACCAAATCCTTCTGCAACATTTTCTTTGACGGTTTTAGTGGAATCAAGTTGAGGTTCCTGCTCTAAATATCCAATTTTGATATGCTCTGCAGCCCAGGCTTCCCCACCAAATTCCTTGTCTCTACCCGACATAATCTTAAGCAACGTTGATTTACCTGCACCGTTAACGCCTAACACGCCAATTTTAACACCCGGTAAAAAAGAAAGCGTAATGCCTTTGAAAACTTCCCTGCCGCCTGGATAAGCCTTGGTCAAATCTTTCATTACATAAACATATTGAGGCCCAGCCATCTTGTAGAAGCTCCTTAACAATCAACAATAAAAACAATCGCAATGGGGGAAATACCCACCTTGATTAGTATAATACAAGGCGAGAAATATAAAAAGCGTCTGCGCCCGGCAGGACTCGAACCTGCAACCAGGCCGTTATGAGCGGTCGGCTCTAACCAGTTGAGCTACAGGCGCTTAGACGCTCATTTCATGTGACCTAAATTGAAAAAAATTGCAAGAATTATTTTTACCCAAGCACTCAACAACGTGCATTTTTTTGAAAATATTATTTAAAAAAGTCTGAATTTGCTAAAGATCTTCAGCGTTAGCCTCCATGCATTTGCAAAAATTCGTTTTTACTTTTGTATCATTCTATGCTTTTTTAAAATTATACTTCTCGAATGGCTAAGAGAATCGTTTATTTATTTCATTCATGCACATTGGAAAACTATTATGGATTTATCTAAACTTTCATCCGGCAAAGACGTGCCAAACGATGTAAACGTTATTATAGAAATACCCAAAGGCTCAAAAGTTAAATACGAAGTGGATAAAGAAAGTGGAGCAATTTTTGTAGATCGTGTTGTGTTTACACCAATGGCTTATCCTGCTGCGTATGGGTTCGTACCCAATACTTTGGCCGAGGATGGCGATCCTATTGACATGCTCGTTTTATGTCCTGAACCCATTATTCCAGGCGCTGTAATACGCTCTAGGCCTATTGGTGTATTAAAAATGGAAGACGAATCTGGAATGGATGAAAAAATCATTTGTGTTCCTCATGACAAAATCCATCCCTTTTATTCCAAAATCAATGAAGTTGAAGAGTTACCAGAAATTGTAAAGCAAGAAATTGAACATTTTTTCACCCATTACAAAGATTTAGAAAAAGGTAAATGGGTCAAGATTTTGGGTTGGGATAATCGCCAAGCGGCTCATAAACTCATAAACAACTCAGTAAAAAAGTACAAAGAATAGCACAGCAAAAATTAGGAGCATTCTATGCTCCTTTTTTTTCTCCGCGGACAGACAACCCTTTACCGTAAATAAGCTAGAACTGAAAAAACAACCGATAAAGGTTTATCCCAATACCAGTGTAAGTTAAAATCCGTTACAATTACTGTTTTAACTCAAAATAACCACGAAATAATATACTACCCGAGATTACCAGTGGATGTGTTAATTTAATAAATTACGTAGTTTAAACATTAAGTTTAACACTCGGACTCGACTGCACAAAAAACCATAAAGCCCACATCAAATCATTCAGAATTTGGAGAAGTTCCTAAATGATTCGGGGGAGTACGTCCATTGATAAGATCATCAATCAAGGCCTCATAAGAATTAAGATATCCTTTCATTGAAAGATGATCTTCAGCTTCTTTTCTGGCCTTTTCACTTAAGTCGTTAGACAAAGCTGTATTCTCTAAAACTTCTAATACTGTTTCCGATAATCGACTAGGGTCATGAAAAGGTGTCAATAGACCCGTTTCGCGATCTTTTATAAATTCCCTTACAGGCTGGGTATCGCTGGCAATAATTGAACATCCCATTGCCATTGCTTCCCTTAAAGACCACGATAAAACGAAAGGATACGTCATATAAATATGGGCGTCAGAACGCTTTAAAATTTGACAAAACATTTCGTAAGATACTTGTCCAGAGAAACAAACTCTAGACTCATCTAAGCGATTATGAACTTCTTTTAACATAAATTCTCGCCAAGAAAGCCCACCTTCCAAGGTTGCCCCATAACTTACCTGATCACGACCCACGATGACTATTTTAATATCTGAACGAGCAGTGAGCAATTGAGGCAAAGACCGCATAAAAATGTGAAACCCTCGGTAAGGTTCTAGGCCTCTAGCTACATAAGTTACTAATTTATCTCCGGGATTAACAATAAAATCACCAACCTTAAAAATTTTTGTTTTTACCTCTGGCTCAGGCTTGCACGTTTCTAAATCCACACCTTCTCTTAGTACGGTTATCGTTTCACGTGCCCACGCAGGATAAGTCGAATATTGAAAATTTGTCGGGGTTTGACCCCATCCGGCACTAGTTGCTGATATCAAATTAACAGTGTTTTTAAAACGAACTCGGGAAGGCAAAAATTCATCGGATGGAAATTCAGGATCAAAATCAACATCCAACCCAACAGGATTATAATAAAATTCACAATATTTTAACAAAGGGACCTTTGGATAAACATCGTGTATATTTAATAATTCACCCCACCCCTGATGGCCAATAATAATGTCAGGCTCATACCCTAAATTTTTTAACGTTTTTGCAGTTTTATAAACCTCAATCCCCCTTTTATACGCCAAATCCAGCTCTAACAAAGCGGGAGTTATCTTTGAAGAAGCTTTTGGACCATTGTAAAAAACTGAACGAACGTTTTGAACTTTTTGATTGGTTCCTTGGCTAATAAAAACAATATCATTGTCCGGGCTTTTAGCTAAGTGGCGTACAATATGCATATATTGCCCTAAAAAATTTTGATGTACGAATAAATACTTCACGACTTACAATCCACCCCGCTTTTGATTTCTAAATCTATTATGGTACTCTTTTGCTCAGCGTCGAATTCTTTACGCTCACCTAATTTAAAGCATAAAAGAATAGAAAAAAGCTAATTCTCTACATTTGCTTTAGTGACCGGGGTTTTCAGTTTAATATTACTTCGAACCACACGGTTCACAACAGGATCAGAGGGTGAAGTTGCTTGGTCATTATTTTCTTGATTATCTCGCTGAATCAATTCGACGCGTATGGCTTCAAGAGGTGCAATTGAATCGGCACATACGATTGTATCATCTTCAACGGGGCCAACTTTCGAGCCATCCACAAACGTTGCACTTAACCGCACCGTAATTTTTTTTGAGGCTTCATCACTCAGCCTGACTCTTAAACCGCATAGGGGCAAAGCCATTCCTCGACTTCCACAAAATTGCTTTCCTTTATACCAAGGGGACATCCATCCTTTACCTAGTACCGCTTGGTATTCTATATCCTCGGGATCAATCAATTCTCCAAGATGAAGACTGAATCCTTCAATCCAGGTTTTACTATCGGGCACCCCCACCCAATCACCAAGCGCTACGGTCACATCTCCCATACGCTCTACATGAGCAAAAAGATAACTTTCTTCTTCTTTTTTTGATAAACCATTAGCGTTTTCGCTAACATTTTGTTCTTGTCGAGGGGGTGTCTCATCTTGGGTTGAAGCATTGAGCTGCGCACGGTTTTGTTCTTTAGGCGCATCATTTAACCGCGTAACTTGTATATTGGGTGCATTCACCTTACGAGCAGGATTTTCATAAATTGTAATCAAAATCAAACCTGGACTGTTCGATACACGAACCAGGGCTGCATTTTTCTCAGCACCTAGCCAACCATCTTTCTCAAAAGTTTCTATTTTTATGTGTGCTTTTTGTTGAAAAGGCGGTAATGAAACCCGTAACCCCGGAAAACCAAATTCATCTGCCTCTGCCTGGCCAGGTGAGTGGTAAATGCAATACAATCCCGCATTCAAACTCATCAAATGGCCACTTACATCTAAATCAATGGTTCTTTTATTTTCTTTATGATTTGTTTTACTATCTGACATCCGTTAAACCCACTTGAACACGTTTACAACATTAAAAAAAATTACAACTAAGCTTATATCTAGTATTGGTTCAAAGTTCTAATTACACAATCGAAGTAAGCTATCATTTAAGTTTTGTATACTTATATTATTAGGCAACACGCATCCTCTTTTTGTCGATTTTATCCGTTCTGCAATGGCCCCCATATCAAACGAAACCGTTTTCAGTCCAGCGCGCCAGGCTATACTTAACGTGTAACACCAAGTTTCCGGCCATATGTTTGGGAAAAACGCTAAATCAGCATGTTGTTGTGCCACCAATGCCACGGCTTCGTCTTCCAAATAAGGACCCGTAATAAAAATTCTTTTTGATTCTAAAAGTTGCCGATCATCACAAGACCAACCGACCAGCACGAATTCAATAGGAAGATTTCGTTCATCGGCATCTTTCAGCAGTTTTTTTAAAATAAAAAATCCTTTTTCAGCTCCAATTGCTCCGATAATACAAATTTTAAAGATTCGATTTTTATGAGTTACGTAAGAGGATGTATTTTTTTCTTTTTTTAGAGAAAAATAAGCTAATTGATCGAGACTTAGGCCTGGATTATCATCTTCTAGAGGAGAAACCACAATATTGCTTAATAATGGAAAACATTGGGTAACTCTTTCTAAAGCATCTTGTGAAGGTACGTATATACGCTGAGAACATAATAATTCTTGTGTCGATCTTTTCAACCAATATTTAAATGAAATTGATGTATTTATAAATTTTTTTGAATGTGAGAGACAATTTTGGCATACCTCAGTACTTTCAAACTGCATGCATAATTTTTTTCTATAATCAATGAGGGTTATTCGAGGACAAAACACATAATAATCATGGATAAAAAAATCGTAAGGTTTGTTTATATCTTTTAACAAATCGTGTATTTTATCATGATGACCAATGAAATGATGTACTTCTGTCCATTGTATATGGAACAGAGAAAGTTGTTCACATAGCTGCGCGTAATCACCTGGCAAATCGTATCTAAGATTAGGATAATTGCCCTCAAAACTTTTGTTGTCCTGCTGTTCAATTTTATAACATAAATCTAATGTACACTCTTTGTTTGTCGTTCCAGGTCTAAGAACAACGACCATATAGTTTTTTAGTACAATTTGATTAATTCGCTCTTGAACGCTTCTCTCAACACCACCCCCATATTTATGCGTAATAATCAAAACCGATTGTATTGGTTTTTTTTGAGACGCTTTCATTAACAAAAATTCTTGCACGCGTTCTTTATCAATCCGACGGCGGATGCATCGTAAAGGGTCTTTTGCCCTAAAATCTTTGATTAATTGACGATAATAAGGATGAATTTTGTTTAAAATTTTGAAATTACGCTTCATTAACGCTAAGTTTAATGCCCCAAAAGATACCCCCCCACGATGTCCCACAAAAATACCTGTTGCCAAAACATTTAACCATCCCAAAGCTTTGGCACGCATACAAAAATCATTTTCTTCGCCATAACCTTGCGAAAAAATATCCTCCCGGAAACCCCCCGTTTCTTCTATGCAATCACGCCGAATAAACATACAAAATCCATAACCGGTAGGAATTTCTTCATACTGCGTCTCGCCAATACTAGTCATGATTTTCGTGTAACGATTAATTTGTGCCAGCGATGGAAACGCATTCATTTTTACATGACTTGGATAAGAAAAAATACCAGCGTTATTTGAAAAAGGGGTAACCGTTCCTATTTTTTTTTGCGCATAAGCCACCGATTGTAATGTTTCAATCCAACCCTTAGGAACTAATGTATCGCTATTAAGAAGAAGAATATCATGATCAGGCCAAAGCTTAATTCCTGTATTGACAGCACTAGGGAAACCTAAATTCTGTTTATGATGCGCCATAAATATTTTTTTATTATCCACATAACTCATGAGAGTATTAATAAGCTCAGCATCCATAGATCCATCGTTAACCATCTGGATCACTGCCCCTAAAGTTAAGGTATCGATAACGCTGTAGAGGCACTCAAGTGTTTCGTTAACCCCCTTATAAATAGGAATAATAATAGCAATAGATTTTTCTTTTGGATTGGAGCTACTTGGATAACAAGAGGACACGTGTCCTTTACCTTCAGAATTACTATTCTTTATAGTGTGTTGAAGTGTGGAAACTCTCGCAACTAGAGGGCTTCCAAGTAATTGTTTTCCATATTCATTCTTTAAAAAAAGTGGTTTTTTTCTGTCGCCTTTGTGTACAAACGAGAAAGATCGAGGTCTAAAAAAAGGTCTGTCCAATGGGTTTTTATCAATTTCCTGGATAACCTGAATTTTTTCAATCAACCTTTGGTTCGAATACAAAGAAAGAAAAGGCAACCGCTCCGGTTGCATAGGAAACCAGATCCAACCTTTTACCAGCCCTTTGTCGAATTCAACAAAACTTTCCGTCTGAATAATTGAAAGGATATCAATCGGAGAGCCATGCAAGTGCTTGCCATTTTGGTATAGACTTAATTTTTGTTTGGTAAAATATGTTTGAGGCAGAGCGAACTCTGGTGCGTTTGATGTAAATTGAAATTGATCATCAAGAAATACAGAAATAGGATCTGTGCTTAATGAATGGACTCTGATCAATTTTAAACTTCCATCAACACAGCAAATGTTCGTTAGTCCTATTTTTTTTAATGCTCGGATTAACGTCGACCAAATAAATGGTGATATGCCGTAAGAAGATAAGATTTTATTTAAATAAACTAAGGTTTCTTGATAATTTTTTTGAAAAATTTTTATTAAAACGAGACTTAACCATCCTTCAATAAAATTATACTCCTTCATTAAAGAACTAAACAATTTGGAAGCTTCATCCAATTGCGCAAGCTTCCAATATATCATGGCCATTTCAAAATTAATGGTTGGGTTTTTATTTGCCAATCGATGCGCACGTTCAATCCAACGTAAAGCAGTGGTATAATCGCCTCTTTTTTTTTCCTCTAATGCTTTCTCAAAAGCATATTGAGCATCAATTCTTGCTTTTTCCCGCGCTTGATCTATTTTTTTTTGATGCTCATCTATCAAAGCTAATTTATTATCATCTATCATATTAATTCTCAAATACGAATAAGCTCAAGCATAGACTTGCTATGTTAAGAATTATAGATATGTAAACCGGGTGAAATTTCTGTCTTAGTAGGTTTTTTATTTTTTGCCTCTTCGTCAAGAGATTCAAGTTCAAGCGTTTCCAGTTCTTTTTGCGCTTCTTTCAAACCATTTTGTAATGCTTTTTCAAACCAAAACCGAGCCTGTTTTAAGTCCACGCTTCCTGCTAAACCTTTTGCATAGTAACGTCCTAGCATAAGCTGAGCTTGGGAATGACCTTTGTTCGCAGCCCGTTCGAACCATTGTTGAGCTTTAAAACGATCAGGGGCTAAATAGTTGCCTCCACCATACAGTGCAGCCACAGAAAACATCGCACTAACATTATCTTGCTCAGCCGCACTTTTATAAAGTTTTAAAGCTTCCATAGCTATTTTACCCATATCACTGGACTGACTTTGTAATAAAATACTGGCCCATAAACACTGAGCCTCTGGCATACGGTCTTCAGCTGCAGACGATATCAATCGATATGCCCCTTCAATATCTTTGTCGCCCCCTATCCCTCCTAATTTCATTTTTCCTAACCATAATTTAGCAGGCACAACCTGATCTTGGGAATGGTGTAACCAATGTCTTGCTTGTGCCGCCTCTTCCTCTTTTTGGGTCAAATTATAATTTTTTAAATGAATAATTGCCGTCTTATAAGCTATTTCGGGCTGATGAACCGAAATTTTTGAAAGACAAGTGGATAGGGCTTCGTTAATCATTGATTGATCAGAGGATTTAAGCATTATATCAGCCAATATCGACGCCGATTCAACATCCCCCGCCAGGCTGGATTTTTTTAAAAATTCCACAGCTTTTTCTATAGATTTGGTAACGCCTAAACCATTTAAATACAATAACGCCAAAGCACGCGTAGCTGTTATGTGACCATTATTGGCCGCATGAGTGTACCAACGCAATGCTTCAATATAATTTGGAGGTATTTCTTCATTACCTTGACCATTCATATCTCCAAGAATGACTGCCGCTTCGATATCTCCTTTTAATGCTGCTTTACGAAGCCAGGTTTCCGCTTGAATGAAATTCCTTTCAACCCCTTGCCCCTTTTTCAAGGCTACCCCATACAACGCCTGGGCTTCTCTAATGCCGGCTTCAGCAGCTTGTTTGTATAATTCTGCAGCACGTTCAAAATTTTTTTCAAGACCTTTTCCGGTCTCGTACATAACACCAAGCCTATACATAGCTGAAGTCATGCCTCGCTGCGAAGCCAATTCCAGTAATGAGGCTGCTTGACAATAATCCTCCTCCGTTTGAGCATTTTTGAGCAAAAACAATCCTTTACCCATATACCCTTGCGGCGAATCCTGGTCAATCGAACGATCATACCACTTTAAACATTCCCCTTTTCTTTCTGGATCTAAAGAAAGTAAATAAGCGTATAAAGCTTGTCCTTCAGCAAGATGTGCAAAAGCAGCTTTTTCTGCCCAAACAAAAGCACGCTCTAAATCAGGCTTGATATTACTGTAGTCTTCGCTTTTTACTTGGAAAAAAACATTTTCATCTTGTTTATATTCTGGAATACCATTCACGTATAACAACGCAAGAATATAACATGATGCAAGCCACCCTTCGTTAGCCGCACATTCATGCCACGATAAAGCATCATGTATATTTACAGCGACGCCTTTCCCTCTTAAATAACACATACCCAACCAATATTTCGCTTCCGTTGAGTTAAGCGCAACTGCTTTTAAAAACAGCCTAAAAGCTATGGGATAATCCGAGGCATCAAAAGCACTCTTAGCCTTACGAAGAAGCTTCGCTGCCTTACGCGAACGATATTTTTTGAACAACGTTTGTAGTGGTAACAAGTAAATTGTACTCCAAATGCATAATTTTACTTACTGCGGATCTCTCATACCTTCTGTCATCTGAGGAACGATACCATTCATAAGATACTGTGCAACTGTTCGTTTTCCCACATGTATGTCGACATCTACAGTTAAGCCAGGGGTTGGATGAAAAAAATTAGGCACGTTGCGAAGCGTATATTTTACAATCTTAAGCCTAGCTCTGAAATAAGGTTTTTCTCTGAATTGAATAGGGGTAACACCCAACCGGTTGCTTTCTTGTGTTGTATCGCCAGGTTGAAAAACATCCGGACTTATATTCGTCAAAATGGCTTCTGCACCACCGTATTGAGTATAGGGAAACGTCGAGAATTTTATAATAGCGTGATCACCCAACTTTAAGTACCCTATTTCTTCTCCAGAAACTGCTGCCTCAACCGTTAGCCCAGTACCGATGGGAATGAGGGTCATAAAAGGCATACCTGGACTTAAAATTGAACCGATAGATCCTTTTGCTATTGAAAATACAATTGAATCTTGTTCTGCTTTTAACAACACTTTGTTACGACGCAAATCAGCTTTTTGTAAATCACTTTTATCTTTTGCAAGTTGCTTTTGTGCATCAATTAAATCTTTTAATACCGTTGATCTCCAATTTTCAATATACGCTGTTTTATCGGCTTGCAACGATGCAATTTTCTTAGTGGTTGCCGTTATGGATTGTTGAGCAGAAATCAAACGATTTTCAACATCCATTAACGTATCTTGAGACCCAAGAGTAGACAATCGACTGCCCACTTGTTCTTGTTGCAATTTTTTCCTCATGTTATTAACATCTGAAGCAACTTGCACTCTACCTTTAAGAACGGCAGCACTGGCTATATAATCTTGCAATTGGGCAGCTTGCTCTTGAATTTTTTGATCAAAGCTTTCGATTTTGGCATTGTATTCTAATTTACGCTTTGTAAACGTATTGCCCTGTTCCTTCGAATAAGGATTGGCAGGATCAACTTGATAGGGCTTGTTCTCAGATTCTGCCTTTAACCGATCATACTCTACCTGTTCTACCCCGACTTGCAATCGCAAATTTTCAACGTCTGCTTGAGACAGCGTTGGGTCTAAGTGGGCCAAAACCTGCCCTTTTGAAACAAAATCACCTTCTTTAACGTCAATAGACTGGATAATACTTTGCTCCATCGATTGAACCAACAAAGGGGTTGCGGTTGAAATCAAACGCCCATTTGCACTGACCACTTTGTCTAAAGGAAAAACGCATATGGCAATAAAAGTAAACAATGCTAATCCACTAATTAACCACGTTATGTATTGAGCTGAAGCGGTCGGAGGCAAATTAATAGCGGCAGAGGTTGGCGAATGAAACTCAAGCAACGATAAAGGCATATCGGCTTTAAAACTATCATCGCTTCCCGCTTCAGGTAATAAATAATTATCGTTTATGTGATCCGATGAATCTGACCCACGTTTTGAGGTGACTAACTCTTCAGCTGAGTGATCAGTGGTAATTTCTTTATTGGTATTTTTTTCAATTTTTTTATTCGCGCCATGATCGTCACGAATGGAGTCATTTGAGTCGTTAACCATCACTGATCTCCCGTAAGAATTAAAGACTCATCGTTTGAATCGTTTTTCTTTTTATTTGCGGCTTTACGATTTAACGTATGCCTGTTTTGTTGTAACCAAAGGGTGCGATAAATCTCGCAAGTTTCCAACAATTCTTCGTGCGTACCAATTGCTTGCATAACACCTTGATCAAGAACTAAAATTTTATCACAATTCACCAAAGAGGATAAACGATGGGAAACAATGATCATCGTTCTTCCTTTGGCAATACGTTCTAAGTTTGCATTTACCAAAGCTTCACTTTCTGGATCTAAAGCAGACGTCGCTTCATCTAAAATCATAAGCTTGGGATCAATAATAACAGCCCTAGCAATGGCTAAACGCTGCCGCTGACCACCGGAAATATTGGTTGATCCCTCTTCAATAAACGTGTCATACCCTGAAGGCATGCGTTCAATAAACTCTTCGGCTCCAGCCAAACGAGAGGCTCGGATGGCATCTTCCATCGTTAGTCCAGGACGACCTGCGGTGATGTTATCTTTGACTGATCCACGAAAAAGGAAATTGTCTTGTAAAACGACACCAAATGAACGTCTTAAATGGGTTAAATTAATTTCTCTTAAATCCACACCATCTAGCCTTAAAAATCCTGTATAGCCACGGCTAACCCCTTGCAATAATCTCGTAATCGTCGATTTTCCTGAGCCGCTTCTTCCAACCAAGCCCAACATCGTACCCGCAGGAATGGAAAAGGAGATATCGGATAACGCTTTGGTATTCCCGCCCGGATAAGTAAAACTGACTTTTTCAAACTGCAAATGACCAACGATTTTGGGTCGTAATCCAGTGGTTAAGGCTTTTGTTTCCGTCGGATTGTTTAAAATCTCACCCGCTTGGCCTAAGGCCGTACGCACCTCGGTCACATCCGTCAACAATTTAGCCATACCGACTAAGGGGGCCGCCACTCTTCCACCCAACATCATGAACGCTAAAATAGAACCGGCATCAATCCCTGCTGTTGGATTGGAAATGCAGATATAAGCTCCAAGCAAAATAATGCCACGGTTAATAAAAAAATCCAAAGGCATGACCAACGTTTCGGGCCAGTTTTGCATTCGAGAAGTCGCTAATCGCCACTTGGATACTTCGGCAATAACCTCATCCCATTCTTGTCTTCGCGTGGGTTCCAAAGCAATTGTTTTAACCGTTCTTATCCCTGCTACGGTTTCATACATGACCGAGGCACGGGTCATCTCGGCCTCAATACGTTGGGAATAACGACGTGTTAAAGGAGGCAAAAGAATGACGACAATAAGACCAATTCCGCCAGCGGCTGCAATAGTAAGCCAAGCAAGTATGGTACTAATATAAAACAAAAAGGGTAAAATAACGATCAGGGTAAACAGATCAAGAAAGGTCGTTAACAATTTCCCTGTAATAAAATCCCTCACTAAATAAATCTGCGAAACCTTGCCAACGATACGTCCAGCCTGCTGACGTTCAAAATACTCTAAAGGTAAAGCAAGCAAACGATTAAACGTATGAATGGATATCCTTGCATCCAGTTTATTCGCTAATACAGCCGTAAGCTCTCTTCGCGCGTAACTGATCAGAATTTCGTAAAAACACAAGACAATCAAAAGCCCTGTAATGGATATAAGCGTTGCTAGGGAATGGAACGCTACCACGCGATTCACAACCTGCATAACGATAAAGGCAGGAAATATTTGTAAAATACTGATTATTATAGAAGCCAATGCAATATCGCGCAAAGATGTCCTCTCACGCAATACCATTTTGGCAAGCCACGTGAAGTTAATATCCGCTTCGGCTTCAGATAAATTCCGATTTCGCTTGATTAAAAGTACATCCCCTGTCCAAGCCTGTCTTAACCTAACCTCATCAACAGCAACAGGGGCAGAATGCTCGTTTCCCATTGGATCACGTAAAAAAACTACTCTTTTTTGGGGATTAACGCCTACCATCAACCCTGCAGAACCGTCTTTAAACATAAGAACTACAGGGGGTGAATTATATAATCGGATCAAATAACGCCACTTTATACGCATCCCCTTTGCTACCAGACCTTGATTGTTCAGCCATCGAGCTAACGTAGCTGGAGAAGGCGAATCTTCGTTAGGTTCTTTAGCAAAATCGCGTATGTCCAAATCAACACCGTGATACTTTGCAGCCGCCATTGTTGCTTTCAGACGAATCATCATGGGGGACATTTTACTTTTATTCTCTACATTGTCCGCCGCATTATTTCCTAAATTTGATTGATCCACTGATCATCCTTTACCTTAAAGAGTAACCATCGTAGCTTTTTTACTAAATTACAGTGGCAAATCAAAAAGTAGACATTTTTCAATTATGTCACCGATAGAGCTTTAAAAAGCTAACAAAAAAAATTTGCAATTCAAACTTTTTCCCTAGTTTTTGATCGTTACAAATTTTTTCTACTTTAATTCTTAAACTCAATGGTTAGTATACATATTTACGATATAAAAATAATTCAAACTGCTTTTAAAAAATTGTAATTAATTAAATTAACCCATTTGGTATCTGTAATAAATAACTTTAACGTCATACCCTACAAGTTAAAAGCATTCAATTTTTTTATTATAATTTTATCTGTTTTCCGCAGATGATAGATAATCAATATTGACTTTTGGAAAGAGCCCAAAAGCAAACTTCTTTTGTGAGTAAGACATAAAATTGATTGTTCAAAACTAAAATTTGATTAAATCAAAAATTTTTTAAACAAAAAATTATAAACGCCTATTAAGCTTCGTTCAAATTCAACTTGCTTTAAACTAGATGAAAAATAACCTTTAACCGATACGCCGGGGCCGATATTTTCGAATAACCTTTCTCAAAAACTTAGTTTCGAGCTTTAAAGATTTTAACTTTAAGAATGCGCTTAAAATTAGAAGGTCATGTTTCGTATAGTCTTAATAAATAAAAGTAAATATTAATACGCATTATCTCTCTATTGATTTATAG
>NZ_CAWUGZ010000144.1:0-4632 GCF_963921845.1 Commensalibacter sp. Nvir
ATATAAAATAGTTAGAAATTTTATTAATGCTTTATCTCTTCTAGAAATTATAAGTTAATTTATAAACAATTTTTATATTAAGTTTGAATGTTTTTAAATTTATCGTTTAGAAATAACAATATTTTTTAATTTTATAAAAAATAAGCATAAATTAAGGTTTTTGGCATTAAACTTTTTAAGATCATCAGGGCTAACGCAAGTATGCCTTCACGAAAAACTGAAAAGACATGATTTGCTTATAATTTTAGAGGCAATACCGTGTCTTTTTATTTTTTTAGCATTTGTAAAGTGCTGGCATAATTGTTCTCTTTTCTCTTGTTTGATTAATAGATAGTGTAGGATTTTTATTTTTACTAAAAAATATTCAATTACAGTTTAAGCGAATGCCCTTCTTAAAAGAAAAGCCAACAGTTAAGTAATATAAAATAGGAATAATCTATTACTATACTTAAACTGTGGATAAACAAATTTGAGTTTCTGTTTTATAGTGTTAACCTTGGCGCAAAGTAGAATTCCAGTTTTAGCATTTTTTTGTTGATTAATTAAATATTTTGCCAGCCATCTTGTTTTAAGACACTGCCGGCAAGATATAAGCTTCCACAAATAAGTATGCGGGTTGGTTTGAACACATTCATTTTGAGTTTCATCAACGCCGATTTTACAGTAGTTCCTGCTGTTGCAAAATTATTTGAAGCTTCGACGATATCTTGAATAGACATAGCTAAATATTGGTCTGGTTCGATTACGGCCTGTATTGAATCAACTAAAGGAATTAGAGGTGCGAGAAATTCTCGAACGTTTTTAGTTGTTTTCATACCAACAATAAGATGTAACGGTTTATCTTGCCAATTTTTTTCTATTATAGAGGCTAAAATTTGACCAGCATCAGGATTGTGCCCTCCATCAAGCCACAGTTCACTCTTTTCAGGTGAAAAACGAGTAAGAAAACCATTTAACCGTTGTAGCCTTGCAGGCCATTTAGCTTTTGATACGCCATGGTATGATTGGTTAGGTAAATCAAGGTTACTGTGTCGTAGAGCAGCAATAGCTAATCCAGCATTGTTTATTTGATGATCCCCTATAAGACTTGGTAAAGGCAAAGTAAGCGTTCCCCAATCGTCCGAATAAAATAAATGATCCTTATTTTTTTTAATAAACCATTCTTTGTTTCTTACTTTGCAAGTTGTTTTTAAAAAACATGCTCTCTCGTTAAGGATGTGTAAGGCTTCTGGCTGTTGTTGATCAGTAACAACCGGTACGCTTTCTTTTATGATTCCAGATTTTTCGTATGCAATTTTAGATAAATCTTTTCCTAAAAAATCTTCATGATCCATGGAAATGGATGTTATTACGCTGACAATAGGTGTAATAACGTTCGTGGCATCAAACTGTCCCCCTAATCCTACTTCTAAAATCGTTAAATCTGCAGGTTGTCTTGAAAATAAAAGAAAAGCGGCTGCGGTTAGCACTTCAAACACAGTAATAGGTTGTTTTTGGTTTACTCGTTCTATTTCCCTAAGCGTCTCTATTAAGAGTTGATCTTCAGCAAGGGTTCCTGCAATTCGAAATCGCTCATTGAGATTGACCAAATGAGGAGAGGTATACACATGAGCTTTTAATCCAGCGTGTTCACCAATAGCACGTAGAAAAGAACACGTACTTCCTTTCCCATTAGTTCCAGCAACATGGACAATAGGAGGTATTTTTTTTTCTGGATTACCTAGATCGCCAAGCAGTCTTTTCAGTCGATTGAGGGAAAGATCTATTAAGGAAGGGTAAAGTGCATTAAGACGTTCAAGTATTTGTTTAGGGCGTCCTGTGAATTCAGTTAACGGCGTAGAAGCAGACATAAATAACTAATTTTCAAGAGGTTGATTTTTATTACAAAGTAACGCCAATACCTTTGCAAGCGTTTGCTTTAATGCATGACGTTGAACGACAATATCAACCATTCCATGTTCTAATAAATATTCGGAGCGTTGGAAGCCTTCTGGAAGTTTTTCGTGGACGGTATTTTCAATTACCCTTGGTCCTGCAAAGCCAATCAAAGCGTCTGGTTCAGCAATATGTATATCCCCAAGCATTGCAAATGAGGCTGTAACACCTCCTGTTGTGGGATTAGTAAAAACAACAATATAAGGTAATTTTGCTTCTTTCAGCATTTCAACAGCAATAATAGTCCTAGGCATTTGCATTAGGCTTACCATACCTTCTTGCATCCTGGCACCACCAGAGGCAGTAAATACGATAAAGGGTAATTTTTTTAAAAGCGCGAGCCGCACTGCGGCTAAAAATCCCTCTCCAAATGCAGATCCCATAGTTCCAGCCATGAATTCAAATGCCATGACGGCAACAACAGTATTATGTCCTAAAATTTTTCCATGAGCGACTGCAATGGATTCGTCTTGCTGCGATTTGTTTCTATTTTCTTTTAAGCGATCAATATATTTTTTTTTGTCTTTAAATTGTAAAGGGTCTGTGATCGTTTTGGGTAGTTGAATTTTGGTGTAAGAGCCTTCATCAAACGTCCATTCTAATCGTTGAGACGTTGAAGCCCGTATATGATAGCCACAGTGAGGGCAAACATTAAGATTTTTTTCCAAATCTTTTATCAAAAGCATTTGACCACAAGATTCACAGTTTTTCCATAAATTATCTGGAATTTCTTTGTAAAGCAGTCCTTGTATTTTGGGTCGAACGTAGTCCGTAAGCCAGTTCATTTGTTTAGCCCTTGAAAATAATTTTCTTAATTGGATGTAGTGGCGTTAAAGCATAAGGTGGGCAGCATTGGCAAGAAAAGACGTATGCTCAATGACTTTTTTTACAGTATGAGGGGTGGCTTGATTATTTTTATCGAGGCTAGAGGCTAGAGTACTTAATAATGCAGAAGCTACCACGGCGCCATCAGCAACAGTAACTGCGTTGGTAACCGCTTCGGGAGTTTTGATGCCAAAACCAACAACAATAGGTAGAGAGGAAATGCTACGAATGGTAGGTATTATTTTTGTGAGTTCGTCGTGACTTGCTGTCTTAGTGCCCGTCACCCCTGTTATGCTGACATAATAGATAAACCCTGACGCTTCTTTTAAAATGCGTTCAAGTCTTTTTTGAGGTGTGTTAGGGGTAACCAGTTGGATGAGATCAATTTGGTTTTGTTTGGCATAAGGCCGAATATTGTCCATTTCTTCATAAGGAATATCGACAACAATCAAACCATCAACACCGGTCTTAGCAGCTTTTTGACAAAAATTTTCATAGCCATAATGTTCGATAGGGTTGGCGTAACCCATCAAAATAATTGGGGTGTGTGTATTTTCAGTCCTGAACTCAGAAACCATACGGAAGATATTCTTCATGGTTGCCCCTGCTTTTAAAGCGCGGCTGGCTGCCTGTTGAACAATAGGTCCATCGGCCATAGCGTCACTAAAAGGCATGCCTATTTCGATTAAATCTGCTCCAGCAGAAGGCATTTGCTTTAAAATTTCCAAAGCGGTCTGATAGTCCGGGTCTCCCGATTCGACATAAGGAATGAAAGCACCACGATTTTGTTGTTTAAGCTTAGAAAAACAATTAGCAATTCTATTCACAGTTTTGCACCTTTTAAGTAAGTAGAAACACTCTCAATATCTTTATCGCCTCGACCGGATAAATTGACAATCAAGCTCTCATCGTTTTGCATAGTAGGGGCAATTTTCAAGGCGTAGGCCACCGCATGTGCACTTTCTAAAGCAGGAATTATCCCCTCTTTTTGGGTGCAAATTTGGAAAGCATTTACAGCCTCATCATCGTTGATTGCAACATATTCTGTCCGCTTTATATCATGTAGCCAAGAATGTTCAGGTCCTACACCTGGATAATCCAATCCAGCGCTTAAACTATAAGGTTCAATAATTTGGCCTTCTTCATTTTGTAGTAAATACGTTCGGTTACCATGAAGTATTCCTGGGGAGCCGCGTTCAATTGAAGCAGCTGTTTCGCCGCTGTCGAGCCCTTTCCCTCCCGCTTCTACTCCAATTAAATTGACGGAACGATCATCAAGGAAAGGATGAAAAATACCCATTGCATTGGAACCACCGCCAATGGACGCGATAACCGCTTTAGGCATCTTTCCTTCCGCTTCAAGTATTTGTGTTTTGGCTTCATGGCCGATAATGCACTGGAAGTCACGAACCATTTGAGGATAAGGATGAGCACCCGCAACTGTACCCATCAAATAATAACTGTTATGAACATTGGTCGCCCAATCCCGCATTCCCTCATTAATAGCATCTTTTAAGGTACTATTGCCAGCTGTAACGGCTACAATTTTTGCACCGAGTAGCTCCATACGATAGACATTTGATTTTTGTCTTTCAACATCCAAAGCGCCCATATAGATAATACATTCAAGTCCAAAAAGTGCACATGCCGTTGCCGTGGCCACCCCATGTTGTCCAGCCCCTGTTTCTGCAATAATTCTGGATTTGTTCATACGTTTGGCTAATAAAATTTGTCCTATGACGTTATTTATTTTGTGAGCGCCGGTATGGTTTAGATCTTCACGTTTAAGATATATTTTTGCTCCATTTCCTATAGAAGTGAGATTTTTTGCTAGCCATAATGGGCTGGGTCTACCCACATAATGTTTTAAAT
>NZ_CAWUGZ010000145.1:0-1582 GCF_963921845.1 Commensalibacter sp. Nvir
ATTTCGCTTGGTCTACCAAGTTATTGAGAAGGAAATCATTATCGTTGTTATTGCAGTGGGTAAACGTGAGCACGAAATCACTTATAAAACCGCGTATTCACGAAAAAAACATTAACCGAGTTTTTTGACCATGCTTTTGGCGAGATCTTCCACCTTGTTCAAGACTGAATGGGGGGTTATGGTCAGGCTTGTGGCATCCTGATCGCCATCTTTTAAAGGCGAATAAGTTTTGTCGGGACTAAACACTTCTTTCAAATCAATTTGCACGGGATAAACGTTTAGATGTTCAGGATCAATGTTGAATTCTAATCCTGTTACCGTCATGTTCTTAAGTTTAACCGTTCTGGACGTTATGGTGTACAGCGTTTCACAATTTTTGAACAATTGAACGAGTTGGAGATTGGTGGTTACGCTTGAGCTCAAACACGAAATACGCAAGGATGCAGGATGAATAACTTTGGTATATAAAATATCGTCGTCATGATTGATTTTTGTTGACGTTACGGTAATCTCTCGTGCGTGATTGAGATCAGCTTCCGTTACCGTTGTCCTTGTTTTTTGACGAATAGCATTTTGCGTTAAGTTAATAGGCTGGCGAGAACTAATAGCCTCTTCAGTAATACTCACCGATATAATTTTTAATTCTGTAACTAATGAATTGCCCTGTTGATCCGTAATAGAGAAAGAGTTGTTTTTTTTTAACAAATTCATCAAGTAGTTGGTAACGCTCGCCATTAAACTATCCCTTTGACCAAGTCTTTGACCTGCTTTTCAGCCTTATTGAGATGTCGTTTAATGGTGCTATACACACTATCGCTATCACCATCTTGTTTTTTACTGGTATTGCTTTGGCTTGGATTGAGCATGATTTCAGAAAAAACCAACCTTACTTGATGCGTAGTTAGAATTTCAGACGTTTGCTCCTCAGATAACGACATAAGGACGACATTATCGATAATAAAGGTTTTTAATTTAACCCTAAATAACGTTTTTCTTGCTTTTATACCTTTATAAAGGGTATTAAGTTTTTTGAATCCCCCATCATCACAAAACACCGTCATATGCATAGACATAGCGTTAATAATTTTACTATCGGTTAAGGTCATTCCCATTTCGTTTTGATTTTGCATTAACGTCGCCTCATACGTAAGCTTAGCGTCTTTGACTACAGTGGTTTTTATATCAACCGTTTCATTCGTCTTAAGATCCGTCAATTCAAACGACGTACTTTTACTGACCAGCCCAGACAAGAAGGTACTAAGGGTGGCCATTAGAGCAAGCCTCCAATATTGGTCACCAAGCTCATGACATCGGTCTGGATACCCTGCAGATTGGTCACGTTATTAAAGACGAATTGATAGCTGTTGCTTTTACGTCGGCCTGAAGAGAGAACGGTGTCTGCAATGTTCCCCGCAATTAAGTTGCCATCCGATAATATTAAAGAACCATTAGTGGCGTAGTTCACCACCATGACCATCGTGTCCTCAATCCCCGTAAGATCGGAGAACAAGCTCGATACCAACGACGGCGACATCTTATTTTGTAGAATCATTTTGAGGTTTTGGTCGTCCGTTGACCCTGA